>CAVIQY010000001.1:0-32409 GCA_963645035.1 bacterium
TGGGCGTTGGAAATTTGAGGAGAGCTGCCCCTAGTACGAGAGGACCAGGGTGGACATACCTACGGTGCACCAGTTGTCACGCCAGTGGCACAGCTGGGTAGCTGAGTATGGACCGGATAAACGCTGAAGGCATCTAAGCGTGAAACCGACTCCAAGATGAGATTTCCCATTAAGAAATTAAGTAAGACCCCTTGAAGACGACGAGGTAGATAGGTCAGAGATGTAAGTGCTGTGAGGCATTGAGTTGACTGATACTAATAGGTCGAGGGTTTAATCACACGAGAACGCTCTACAATTTACAGAAAGTCTTATCTAAAATAACTGTTATTCAGTTTTCAGGGAACAAACCTGAATATAGATCCGGTGACGATACCGGCGTGGTCACACCTGTTCCCATCCCGAACACAGAAGTTAAGCACGCCAGGGACGAAAATAGCTCTTTTGAGTGAATCTAGTTCGTTGCCGGTTCTTTTTTATATCTTGACCTCGGTTAAGATATTTTTATTATGCAAAGAATTGTATTTGTTATTTAGAGCATTTAAATAAGTATTTGCCAGAAATCACAAAGTTGATTCAATAATATTAAATGAAATTGTAAAAATTAAATGAATGAAAATATGGTTGAATTTGTATAGATTTTAAATAAATTAGATTTATTTTCCAATTTTTTGGAGGTGTCAAGTAAAAATGCTTGACAGATGGTTTTATTCTTGTATACTAGTATTTGCTTAGGAGGAAATAAACATGGCAGTTAAGTTAAGATTAACAAGAATGGGTGCTAAGAAAGCCCCTAGATATCGTATTGTAGCAGCTGATTCTAGAGTTGCTAGAGATGGAAAGGTTATTGAAGTTATTGGCACATATGATCCAACAACAAATCCTGAAACAGTTACTCTTGATAGCGAAAAAGCTATGAAGTGGTTAAAGACAGGTGCTCAACCTTCTGATACAGTACGTAACATTTTATCTCATCAAGGTGTTATGAAACAATTCCATGATGATAAAGTTGCTTCAAAGAAAGCTAAGAACTAATTAGTATGGTAGAACTTGATCAAGTACTACGTAATCTAATTGAACCAATGGTAGAAGATAAAGATAAGCTTGATGTTCGCAAATTAGATGGTAAAGATGAAAAAGATGTTATACTTTGTGTATACGCATCCAGTAATGATATTGCCCATTTAATTGGTCGCAAAGGTAGTATGGCTTCTGCTCTTCGTCAAGTAATGTCTGTTGCAGCACATTCTGACGATAAGCGAATTTCTATCAAGTTCGAACAGATTTAGAGGATGCTATTAAGCATCTTTTTTTATAGGAGGATATATGGATTTTATTGAAATTGGTAAAATTGTTAATACACATGGTTTAAAAGGGGAATTAAAAATCGAAAGTTGGTCTAGTTTTGATTCGGTAAGATATGAAAAGGGAAATACTGTATATTTAAATATTAATAAAGAGTATGTTCCTTTTACTGTAGCTACATATCGTGAACATAAAGGATATGCTTTAGTTTCTTTTGAAGGATTACAAGATATTAACTTAGTTGAAAAATATAAAACCCATATTGTATATATAGATAAAGATTCTAGAGATGAACTCGAAGAAGATGAATATTATTCTGATGATTTAGTTGGTTTAGATGTATTAGATGATGATGGTAATCACATAGGTGAAGTTATTTCTGTTGAGTTTACAAATGGAGCTCAAGACAATTTAAGAGTACAAACAAAGAATCATAAAGAGTTTTTAGTGCCATATGTAGATGAATTTATCTTAGATGTAAATATTGATGAAGGATATATTCAAATTCATTTAATGGATGGTCTTTTATGAGAATTACTTTTTTAACACTATTTCCTGAAATGTACAGTGACTTTTGTAAAACCTCTATTATTGGTAGAGCAATTGATGAAAACAAAGTTTCTGTAGATTTTGTAAATATTAGAGATTTTGCTTTAGATAAATTTAAACATGTAGATGATACACCTTATGGTGGTGGAGCAGGAATGATTATGAAGTGTCAACCTGTTTTAGATTCATTAGATTCTGTTCGTAAAGAGAATTCTCATGTTGTATTGTTTGCGGCAAATGGTAAGCAATATAATCAATCTATTGCTAGAAAATATGCTAAATTAGACCATTTAATTCTACTATGCGGACATTATGAAGGGATAGATGCGAGAATTGAGAATCATGTAGACGAAGTAATCTCTATTGGTGACTATGTTTTAACGGGCGGTGAACTAGCTAGTATGGTTGTCGCAGATTCTGTTATTCGATTATTAAATGGTGTAATTCAAGAAGAATCAATTAATGAAGAATCTTATGAGAATGGTTTATTAGAGTATCCTCAATATACAAAACCTCAGGATTATAAAGGAGAAAAAATACCTGAAGTATTGGCCTCTGGAGATCATGAGAAAATTAGAAAATGGCGTAGAACACAATCTTTAGTAAAAACTAGAGAAAAACGTAAAGATTTATTTGAACAATACTCTTTAACAAAAGAAGATAAAAAATTATTAGAAGAATTTGATAAGGAACATGAATAGTTTAAAAGAATACAAAATTAGAATAGAACAAAAATCATCATTTCCAAAAGAAATACCTTTTGATTTGTTTAAGCAAAATGATATTCAATATGGAGCCTATGTTGGAATGCATTTAGTGAGTCATAAAATGAATGGGAATTCTTTTGTTTTTTATCGTTCTTCCTCAATTGGTAGAGGGATTAAGGTTGAGTTTTCAAGTGATAAAACTAGTTATATTGAATTTCATTTATCGTTACCAACATGTAGTGAAGAAATAAAACTGTTTATAGATACTTGTTTATATTTTGCAGGGTATTGGACTTGTAGTGTCATTTATCAAAATAAACATATTACTAAACTTCAATTAAAAGATTTAGAAGAACCTTTTGAACTTGAAAATATGCGTATTTTGAAAAATCTTATAAATGAGTATAAGAATAATTATGATGAAATTTTAATGTTACCAAGTGCAAAATATAGATTGCATTTTGGTAGTCAAGAAGCGAGTTTATTGTACCCCGTAACAAGTTGTAAAAATTTTGGATTATGGTTACATACCAAACAAGAAAAGATGATTTATGTTCCAGATTTAATGGAAAAAGGGAATAATTATCATCCAACATATTATATTGTTATTCCTTTAGGGATACCTTGTTTAATCCCAAATGAATCAAAATATATTATAAATAACCAAGAACTAAATGTTTGTTTCTATGATGACGGAAAGGAATTATGCTTTGTTCCGTATGATTTATTTTTAATGTATTTACCTAGACAAAAAACATTTTATTTTGATCCTTGTCAAAACCTTGTTTCTTCCTTTGATTATGGTGATATAGCGTGTTTTATGGATGGTGATGAAGATGATTAAAATTGTATTTATGGATGTAGATGGAACACTTTTATCCCATAAGACAAATGATGTTCCTGTTAAAACAAAAGAAGCAATTCGTTTATTACAAGCTAATGGCATTAAAGTATTTGTTTGCTCAGGAAGATGCAAACATGAATTTAACCAAATGTCACAATTTGATGATGTTTCTTTTGATGGTTATATATTGATGGGTGGAGCATTAAGTATATATCAAGGCGAAATCATTTCTGAGTATCCAATTGCTAAAGAAGATATTCACGCAATTTATGACTTTATTAGCGTTAATCCATTCCCAATTGTTGCAGTAGAAGAAAATGAAACATATATCAATATGGTAGATGATTATGCAAAGATGGCATTTGATGCAGTACATACGCCTTTACCAGAAATTGATCATTTTTCTCGCACATTAGATCATAAAATTTATCAATATGTTGCCTGCCCACACCAAAGTGAATTAGATATATTATCTAAAAATTTAAAGCATATGCTAATTACATCATGGAATCCTTATGGCTATGATTTAGTACATGATCAAAGCGGTAAAGGGAATGCAATTAAAGATGTATGTCATTATTTTGGCTATTCTCTTGATGAAAGTTTAGGTATAGGAGATGGAGAAAATGATATCGAAATGCTTCAAACTGTTGGGATAAGTATAGCAATGGGGAATGCTTTAGATAAAGTAAAAGAAATCAGTGATTATGTCACTGAAGATATTGATGAAGATGGTTTATATAAGGCTTTAAAGTATCATAAATTAATATAACTTAAGGAATATTTAATCTATTTGAATATAGTATCTTAATGTGACTATTGTCTACAATATGGTTGAGGTGATAAACATGCAAACAGTGTTAGTAGTAGATGATGATTCAGATATCGTTACAGCGTTAAAAATCTATTTGTTACCTGAAGGATATCGTATTTTAGAAGCATATAATGGTAAAGAAGCTATCGATATAATCGAAAAAGAACATGTTGATTTAATTCTAATGGACATTATGATGCCTGAGATGGATGGAGTTACAGCAACCGCAAAATTACGTGAAACTTGTAATATCCCAATTATTTTGTTGACCGCTAAAAGTGAGGATACAGATAAGATTCTTGGCTTAAATATTGGGGCTGATGATTATATTACAAAACCATTTAACCCGATGGAAGTAATTGCTAGAGTCCGTTCACAACTAAGAAGATATACAACTTTAGGTGGTAAAACACAATCAGTTGATGAAATTGTTGTTGGTGGTATTGTGATGAATGATGAATCTAAAATTGTTACTGTAGATGGTGATGAAGTTAGTCTTACACCAGTAGAATATGGCATTTTAAAATTATTGATGACAAATCTTAATCGGGTTTTATCTTCTGAAGAAATTTATGAAAAAGTATGGAATGATGAAGCAATTAGTGGTGATGGTGTAGTCGCTGTTCATATTAGACATTTACGTGAAAAGATAGAAATTGATCCTTCTAATCCAAGGTATATCAAAGTCGTTTGGGGACATGGCTATAAAATGGTGAATAATCATGAGTAATAAGATATTAGGTAGCTTAAGTGCTAAAGTTATTGGCGTATTACTATTATGTGTTTTAGGTGCCTATATCATGTTTGATACTATTGGGATATTGTACTTACAAGATAGATCTTATCCTGATGGATTAGAAACATATACTGATACATTAGATTGTGATTATCAAGCACAATCCATTTCCTACAATGTCATTAATTTATATACAAATTACAATAAAGATGCAGTAGTAGATACATATTCTTTTGGTGATTTTAGCAACTTATATATAGACTTAGCTGAATATGATTCTTCCACAAAAAAATATAGTTCTGTTTGTAATAATTCTAATGGAATAGAACCAGAACAGTATGTGTCATTTACTTATTACATTACATGTGATGAAAATTCTAGTTTTACTTTGTATACTTCTGAAAAAGATGCTCTTAAAGGTAGTGGTGAAGATATAGATTCGATTTATCGTATAAATCTACTTTTAGAAACACCAATGACAGTTCATGATCAGTTCTATCAAGCAAATCAAATATTTAATGCATTCTATTTTAAAGGTATTTCTAATCTGTTTAGAAATATTATTATTAATGCTGTATTGTTTATTTTGGTACTGATTTTCGAATTTAGTGCAGCAGGACATAAAAATGGATATGAAGGAGTTCATCAAATTTGGCTTGACCAAATTCCATATGAATTGATTCTATTCTATTTATTTGCAATGACATTTAAGCCGTTTTTCTTGTCTTTTCCATTAGATTTATCAAGTAGTACACTGTTTTCTATTTATTCTTTAATCGCATTAGCAATGTATATTTCATTAAATATTTATCTTGTTTTAATGACGACTGCTAGAAGATTAAAAGCAAATACATTTTTTGGATCAACAATTACATATCATATTCTTGTATTTGTTTATAGACTGATTAAGGCAATCCCAGCAGTTTATCGAATTAGTATTCCAACAATTCTTTACCTAATTTATGAATTTCTTTTATCAATTAGATATATAGATAATACTAAGAGATTTTGGATACATATGTTAATGGTTATTGTGGTAAGTAATGTTCTTATTTTATTATCCTATCAATTTTCATTTGTCTATAAAGCTGGAAAAGAATTAGTAAATGGGAATAAAAACTATAAGATTAGTGATAAAAATATGAAAATGATGGTAGGTGAACTAAAGGAACATGCTGAGAATTTAAATGAACTAAGTGATGGTATTAGTTTAGCTGTAGATAAAGAAATGAAGTCAGAACGCTTAAAAGCAGAACTAATTACCAATGTCTCTCATGATATCAAAACGCCATTAACAAGTATCATTAACTATACAAATTTATTATCAAAAAATCATACACCTGAGGAAGAAAAACAATATATTGATGTATTAAATAGGCAATCAAATAAATTAAAGAAATTAATTGAAGATTTGATAGAAGCATCTAAAGCTTCTACAGGTAATGTAGCAACAAGTATTGTGCCATTAAATATTAGAGAACTGATGGAACAATCTATTGCGGAATATGATGAAAAACTAAAGAATGCAAATTTAGAAGTAGTTTTATCGATTAAAGATGAGCCAATCAGTGTTCTAGCAGATGGTAGATTATTATGGAGAGTGCTATCTAATTTATTCTCTAATGTATCAAAATATGCATTAGCAGGTACAAGAGTATATATTGATGTTGCTAGAAGTGAAAATCATGAAGTATGTATTTCGATTAAAAATATTTCCAAGGAACAATTAAATATTCTTCCTGATGAATTGACAGAACGTTTTGTTCGTGGTGATTCTTCTAGACATACAGAAGGTAGTGGCCTTGGATTAAATATTGTTAAAAGCTTAGTGGAAGTACAAAAGGGTAGATTTGTACTAGATATTGATGGTGACTTATTCAAAGCTCTAATTTACCTTCCAGAAAATGTTGAATAATAAATTTGAGTGATGTACATAATTTTGTACATCACTTTTTTAAAATACAAGTAATCTATTTCTTGGAGGATAGGACGATGACTGGAACAAGAATAGGATTACAGTATTTAAGAAATGAACAAAAAAGAAAGATGATGAAGGAACGTGTTATATCGTATTTAGATACAAATACAGAATTTGATGAAAACACGAAAAATCGCTTTGTGAATTGTTATTTACAAGAAAATACGATAGAAACAACAGCGATAAAATTAAATAAGAACGAAAGAGAAATTGCTTTTCTTTATTATGCGATAACGACAGATTTAGCAAGAGCTTCCTTTACAACATTCATAAAGAATTAAATGCACGTTAATGTAGTTTAAGGTATAATGTCTTTATGTTTTGGAGGACATTATGCTTAGCATTACATCAATTATATTATTGCTAATTCAATTTGGATTAGATGCATATACAATCTCACATGGCACGACAATGCAATTTTTAGATATATTAGATGTCTTTGGATATTATTTGTTTGGTATTTTAGGAATGATTTTACTTGTGATAAATAACTTTTGGTTACATGGGACGATTTCAAAATTAGGAAAGAAAAATAAAGTTTTAATTAAACAAGTGAAGAAACAGAAATTAGCAGAAGAGGAAAGTAAACATGAAGATTAATATATATCATTTACTAGATGGAGCAAAAGAAGCTAAAGGATTAACAGTTATTATTGATGTATTTCGTGCTTTTTCTTTAGAAGCTTATTTATTCTCACAAGGAGCGAAAGTAATTTATCCAATAGGTAGTTTAGATCAAGCTCTTGAATTAAAGAAAGCTCATCCTGAGTATATTTCTTTTGGTGAAAGAGAAGGAGCTAAGGTAGAAGGATTTGACTATGGAAACTCTCCATGTAGCGTTAAAGGACAAGATTTAACAGGAAGAACAATCATTCATACAACTAGTGCTGGTACACAAGGTATTGTAAATGCTTCTCATGCGGATGAAATCATTACGGGTAGTTTAGTCAATGCGAAAGCAATTGCTTCTTACATTAAAAAGAAGAATCCTGAATATGTTTCTTTAGTTTGTATGGGTTGGCAATGTACAAGAGATACTGCAGAAGATGTATTATGTGCTGAGTATATTAAAAGTTTATTAGAAGATAAACCATTAGTAGACATTGAGGACAGAGCGATTGGATTAAAAGATTTAGAAGGAAAGAAATTCTTTGATCCTAATCTACAAGATAAATTCCCTGAAGAAGATTTCTGGATGTGTACAAAGGTAAATATCTTTGACTTTGTGATTCAATCTAAAATAGAAGACGGTGTATTAGTAAATCGTCGCTGTAATGTTGTGGAATAAACAAAAAAAGATTGGCAATCTAGTATCGTTATGATATTATTGTACACGCGTTAAGAGCGCATCATTGTTCCGCTAGTAGATTGTAAGACTATGAGCAATTGAGAATAGATAAAGGAGAATAGAAAGATGAAATTAGATTTAGTTGAAAAGATTACTAAAGAACAAATCCGTAATGATATCCCTGATTTCAAATCTGGTGATACTGTAAAAGTATTTGTTCGTATTAAAGAAGGCGAAAAATCACGTATTCAGTTATTTGAAGGTGTTGTCGTTTCAATGAAAAATGGTGGTATTGGAGAAACATTCACAGTTCGTAAAATCTCTAATGGTGTAGGCGTACAAAGAACATTCCCAGTTAACTCACCAATCATTGATCATATCGAAGTTACACGTCGTGGTAAAGTTCGTAGAGCTAAGTTAGGATACTTAAAGGGCTTATCTGCTAAGAACGCTCGTATTAAGGAAATTCGTTAATTTCATAAAAATACTTCTTGTTAGGTTTGTGCCTAGCAGGAAGTTTTTTATTTTCATTTAGATGGATTATAATAATTCGTGAAGTGGAGTTTTTATGGCAAAGAGAAAAATAAAAGAATCAGTAAAAAATGAAGCAATAGATTTAATAAAAACATTTTTAATATCTGCTGTTTGTGTAATTGTGTGTGTAAATTTTATTGTAAGACCAGTTCGCGTAAAAGGTAGTTCAATGTATCCAACTTTAAAAGATGGAGACTATGCATTTTCTAATATTATTGGCACAAAAATATCTGAATTTAAACGGTTTGACATTGTTGTGATTTATGTACCAGAGAAAAAAGAATATCTTGTAAAAAGAATCATTGGCTTACCAAACGAAACAGTTTCTTATGAGAACGATAAGCTTTATATCAATGGTGAGTATGTAGAAGAACCATTCTTAGATACAGAATATAGAAATGAATATGATGGTACTTTTACTGAAGGAGTAACAGAAATCACATTAGGTGAAGATGAGTATTATTGTTTGGGAGATAATCGACCAAATAGTAGAGATTCTCGATACTATGGTACATTCTCTAAGAGTCAATTTACTTCTAAAGGGCTACTCATTTTATGGCCATTTAGTTCTATGCAACTACAAACTTGGTAAACTACTTGAGGTGACAAATGGAAAATAAGACAAAATCAAATATTAACTGGTATCCAGGTCATATGGAAAAAGCTAGAAGAGATATGCAAGAAACACTTAAAGCTGCAGATATGATCATTGAAATACGTGATGCTAGAATTCCATATGCTAGTGCAAATCCTTTGCTAGATAAGATGATTCAAAATAAACCTAGACTCATTGTTTTATCCAAAAAAGATTTGGCAGATGAAGAATGTACAAAAAAGTTTATTGAAAAATATTCAAATGAAAATAACTATGTAGTGGCATATGATTTGCAAAATGATCCAAATGCAAAAAATGGAATTCTTGCTAAAGCAAAAGAAATAACAAAAAGTAAAAGAGATAAAATGATTTCTCGTGGGATAAAACCTCGTGCAATGCGAGCTATGATTTGTGGTATTCCTAATGTTGGTAAAAGTACACTCATTAATCGTATTGTAGGAAAAAATAAAGCAAAAACTGCAGATAAACCAGGTGTAACTCGCTCTTTAACTTGGATTCATACTGATGAAGCATTAGATTTATTAGACACACCAGGTGTATTATGGCCTAAATTTGAATCGCAGGAAATGGGATGCTTACTTGCTGCAACTGGTGCAATTAATGAAGATATCCTAGATTTAAAGATGATTACAAATGAATTAATTAAAGTTATACGTGAATATTATCCTAATGTATTAGAACAAGAATATGATTTTTCCAAAGATACGAACATTCATGATGTTTTAACTTATATTGCGAAAAAAAGAAATCTAATCAAAGAAAATGATGAATTAGATATTGATCGAGCTGCGATTTTATTCTTAAGAGAATATCGTAGAGGTAAATTAGGTAGATTTACTTTGGAGAGAATCAGTGATGAATAAAGTATGTAGTAATGAATATGAACATGAATGTTGGAAGAATAACAAATATGTTTTAGGTATTGATGAAGCAGGTAGAGGACCATTAGCTGGTCCTTTAGTTGTTGCAGGAGTTGTTTTTGAAGTCGGTTATGAAAATCCACTTATTTACGACTCTAAAGCTATCTCTGAGAAAAAAAGAGATGAATTATTTGAAATCATTAAAGAAGATGCTTTATATTATGAAATCAAAATGGTAAGTGAAGCAGAAATTGATCAATATAATATTTATCGTGCAGATCAAAGAGCGATGTTAGAAATCGCTGAAGATTTACCATGTGATTTTGTGATTACTGATGCTATGCCTTTAGATATAGATAAAGAAATGGTTTCTTTAGTAAAAGGAGATCAAAAATCTATTTCTGTTGCGGCAGGTAGTATTTTAGCAAAAGTAACTAGAGATAGAATTATGAAATATTATGATGAAATCTATCCTGTTTATGGGTTTGCAAAAAACAAAGGTTATCCAACAAAAATGCATTTACAAGCGATAGAAGAATATGGGATTACACCAATTCATCGCCGTAGTTTTGGACCAGTTGCCTATCATCAAGAAAAATTATTTTAGAAAAAGTGGGGAGAATGCGATTTTTTTGCGAATAGTAATAGTATAGGAGAAAAAATATGACTATACGTGAAAAAATATGTGACTATGCAATTTATTATCAAGGTAATTGGAGTAAGATATCGAAAGCTATCTCAGCTAATGAAACCGTACCGCATTATGAATGTAATCATTTTATTACAATTAATGATGAAGAATATCCTGATGCCTTTAGAGAATTACGATTTCCACCATGGGTTATCTTTTATCGGGGAAATCTTTCTTTATTACAAAAGAAGTGTATTTCTATTGTTGGTTCAAGAAATGCATCGGAATATGGAATAATATGTACAAGAAAAATAACACAAATTGTATCTAAAAATTATGTGATTGTATCTGGACTAGCTAAAGGAATTGATAGTATCGCGCATACTACTGCATTAGAAGAAAATAAACATACAATCGGTGTGATTGGTTCAGGACTAGCAACCCATTATCCATATTGTAATGAGCCTTTATATCAAAAAATGTTTATGTATGATTTAGTGATTAGTGAATATCCTGATTTTGTGGGCGTAAGAAAAGAACATTTTCCTTGGCGTAATCGATTGATAGCAGCTTTAGGAGATAAACTTATTGTGACAGAAGCAAGTTATAAGAGTGGTACGATGTTAACAGTAAATGAAGCCATAACTTTATCAAAAGATGTTTATGTCGTGCCATATTCCTTGCAAAATCAAAATGAAAGTGGTTGTAATTTGCTACTAAATCAAGGTGCAAATATCATTTATGATTGGAAACAATTAGAATACTTATAAGAAAAAGGTTGCCAATTTGTAAATGTTTGACTATTCTAAAGAATGTTTGAGGAGTAATAGTATGAAAAATTTAGTTATTGTGGAATCCCCATCAAAATCTAAAACAATACAAAAATATCTAGGAAAAGACTTTAATGTTATTTCTAGTAAAGGTCATATAAGAGATTTAGCTATCAAAGGTAAAGAAGGTCTAGGTGTAGACGTAGATAATAACTTTGAAGCTACTTATGTAATTTCAAAAGATAAAAAAGAAACAGTAAAAGAATTAAAAGATGCTGCTAGTAAAGTAGATAATGTATATCTTGCAACCGACCCTGATAGAGAGGGAGAGGCAATTTCTTGGCATTTAGCTGAAGAATTAGGATTAGATGAATCATTACAAAACCGTGTTACTTTCCATGAAATTACACATGATGCAGTAATTGAAGCATTTAACAATCCTCGTCAAATTGATATGGATTTAGTTCATTCTCAAGAAACTAGACGTATCTTAGATCGTATTATTGGTTTTAAACTATCAAAGTTATTAAACAATAAGATTAAATCAAAATCAGCAGGACGTGTACAAAGTGTTGCTTTAAAGCTAATTGTTGAACGTGAAAAAGAAATTGAAGCATTTAAGCCAGTTGAATATTGGACAATTGATGCTGTATTTGCTAAAGATAAAAAGAAGTTTAATGCTTCTTTAGCAAAAATAAATGGAAATAAAGCTGAAATTCATAATGAAACAGAAGCAATGAATATCTTCAATGCTTGTAATGGTGACTTTACTGTTAAAGAAATTAAGGAAACAGAAAGAAAAAGAGCACCATTTAAACCTTTTATCACTTCTACATTACAACAAGAAGCCAGTACAAAACTTGGCTTTAGTGCTAAAAGAACAATGGCGATTGCTCAAGGATTATATGAAGGTGTAGATGTAGGTAATGGACAAGAAGGTTTAATTACATACATGCGTACTGATAGTACTCGTTTATCTGATGTTTATATTAAAGCTGCACAGAAAAAGATTGCAGATGAATATGGTAAAGATTATCTAGGATATTATCATGTGAAAAATGATGCGAATGCCCAAGATGCACATGAAGCAATTCGTCCTACAAATTTAGCTCATACACCTGAATCAATTCAATCTCATTTAACAAGTGAGCAATACAAGTTATATAAACTAATATATGCTAGAGCTTTAGCTTCATTAATGGCTAATGCAAAATACAATAGTGTTTCTATTACATTAGCGAGAAACGAGTATGAGTTTACAGCATCTGGATCAAAACTTGTATTTGATGGTTGGTTAAAAGTATATGGTGATTATGATTCATCAAAAGATGTTTTATTGCCAGAATTAAGTGTTAATGAAGTTCTAACACCAAATGAAATTAAGCCAAATCAACATTTTACAGAACCGCTTGCACGTTATACTGAAGCAAAATTGATTAAAGAAATGGAAGATAATGGTATTGGTAGACCTTCTACTTATGCAACGATTATTGATACTATCCAACAAAGAGGATATGTTTCTTTAGAAAAAGCTACGGCTACAAGTAAAACAAAAGTATTCAAGCCAACAGATCAAGGAAAGCTAACAACAGAAAAATTAGATGAATTCTTTTCTAGTATCATCAATGTAGAATATACAGCAAATATGGAAACAGAGCTTGATGAAATTGCTGAAGGAAAAGAAGAAGAATTAAAAGTGTTAACTGAGTTCTGGAAAAAGTTTGAACCATTAGTAGATACTGCATATAAAAATATGGAAAAGTTACAACCTGAAAAGGTTGGTGAAGTTTGTCCAGAATGTGGTGGTGAATTAGTATATCGTAATGGAAGATATGGTAAGTTTATTGCTTGCTCAAATTATCCGACATGTAAGTATAGTAGACAACTAGTCACAAAAGAGAAAGAAAAGCCAGAACCAACAGGTCAAATCTGTCCAGAATGTGGTGGTGAATTATTAAAACGTAAGAGTCGTTTTAACACTTATTTCTTAGGTTGTGGTAACTTCCCTAAATGTCATTATATGGCTACTTTAGAAGGGGAAAAGATTGTACCTAAAGCAAAAAAAGCTACAACAAAAAAAGAAACAGCGAAAAAGGTAACAAAAAAAGCCACAACAAAGAAAACTACTGCTAAAAAAGTAGCTACAAAAAAGAAGGTAACAACGAAAAAGACAACAAAGAAAGCTAAGGTTAGTGAATAATGGATAGAGTAACAGTAATTGGTGCCGGACTAGCAGGGTGCGAGGCAGCATATCAATTAAGTAAAAGAGGAATACAAGTTGATTTAATTGAGATGAAGCCAAACAAAAAGAGTCCAGCACATTCTAATGATCATTTTTGTGAACTTGTTTGTTCCAATTCCTTACGTTCTAATGCTTTAACAAATGCTGTAGGTTTATTGAAAGAAGAAATGCGTAAAATTGATTCTTTAATTATGAAAGAAGCGGATAGTCACGCAATTCCTGCAGGTAGCGCTTTAGCAGTTGATAGAGAAAAGTTTTCTGAAGCTGTTCATGAAGCAATCGTAAATGATCCAAATATTCATGTCATTGCTAGTGAAGCTACATCTATTCCTACAACACCAACCATTATTGCAAGTGGTCCATTAACTTCTAGTGGTTTGATGGAACCAATTAAAGAATTTCTAGATGAAAAATATTGTTACTTTTATGATGCTGCTGCACCAATTGTAACAAAAGAATCCATTGATTTTAGTAAAGCATATTATAAGAGCAGATATGATAAAGGTAGTGCTGATTATATCAATTGCCCAATGACAAAAGAAGAATTTGATACATTTTATGATGCATTAATTCGTGCTGAAACTGTGCAAATCAAATCCTTTGAACAGGAAGTCTATTTTGAAGGATGTATGCCTTTTGAAGTAATGGCAAAAAGAGGTAGAAATACACTACTATTTGGTCCAATGAAACCAGTAGGACTAGGAAATGAGAATTATAAGCCATATGCTGTAGTGCAATTAAGAAGAGACAATGTAGAAGATAGTTTATATAACATTGTAGGCTTTCAAACACACTTAACTTATCCTAGCCAAAGAGAAGTATTAAGATTAATACCAGGACTCGAAAATTGTGAAATTGTTCGATATGGCGTAATGCATCGTAATACATATATCAACTCACCAACTGTATTAAGACAAACTTATCAATCTAAAAAACGTGATGATTTATTCTTTGCAGGCCAAATGACAGGTGTAGAAGGATATATTGAAAGTGCTGCTAGTGGGATGTTAGCAGGAATCAATATGGCACATTACATTAAAAATGAACCACTAGCAAACCTAGATCAAAGTACAATGATTGGTTCTATGGCTTATTATATTACGCATGCGGATCCTAAACATTTCCAACCAATGAATGCGAATTTTGGTATTATGCATCTGAATGAAGCAGTAAAAAAACAAGATCGTAAAGAAGCATATGCAAAACAATCTTTACCTATTATCGAGGAAAAGATAAGAACTAATGAATTATAGTGAAGTGTTGGATCGATTTTTAAAACATATTGAATTATCTCGTACTGGCTCAAAAGATACAAACGATGCATATAAAAGAGATATAAGTCGTTTTCTAAACTATCTAGAAGAGAAAGAAATAAAATCTTTTGCTGATGTAGATAAGACATTAATTAGCGAATATGTAACAAGTCTAAGAAGTGGTGAAATAGGTGGCATACCATTATCTCAAGCAAGTTATAATCGTAATTTGTCTTCGCTACGTTCTTTCTTTCGCTATCTAAATAAATATGAAGGAGTAAACAATAATCCTGTTCAATTATTCCATACAGCTAAAGCAAGAAGAAAACTACCAGAATTTCTAACATTTGATCAAATTGAAACGATATTAAATAGTTTTGATTTAAATGATCCTGTTGGAACTCGCGATAGAGCAATGATAGAAATTATGTATGCATGTGGTTTAAGAGTTAGTGAATGTGCTACTTTAAAGCTATCTAATATTTTCTTGAAAGATAGATATCTAATTGTTTTAGGTAAAGAGAGTAAGGAAAGAATGGTTCCATTTTATCCAAGATGTGAAGAACTCTTAGAACTATATCTAAAAGAATCTAGACCAATATTTATGACAAATAAAGAAGAACATGGATATTTATTTGTAAATCAAAAAGGTAAACCTATTTCTTCAAGAAGTATACAAATGCTATGTGAGAATAGTGCTATTCAAGCAGGATTATCAATTCATGTTCATCCTCATATGATTCGTCACTCTTTTGCAACGCATTTATTAGATAATGGAGCGGATTTAAGGGTAGTACAAGAACTATTAGGACATGCTAGTTTATCGACAACACAAATCTATACACATGTAACAGTAGATAAATTACGTAAAGTAATTGATGAATCACACCCACATGCTTTAAAAAATAAGTGAATTAAGCTATAATTAAGCCAAACAAAAAAGGTTTTCGTGTGGCGACACGTTAAAGCTGTACTCCGGTTGGGGAGGGTAAGTGCCAACACAATATGATACTCGGCAGGGTATTGAGCCTCCACCTAGGATATTGGTGAGTCTACATTAGGGACTTAAAAATCTGATGACTTTATAGATACTCGGCAGGGTATTGAGGCTGACAGCCAGCATAAAACACGCGATTTTATTAAATGTGTCGAATGACTTTGGTTGTTCGACTTTTTTGATAGGTAATAATATGAGGCGAAAAGAGGAAAAAGAGATAATTGCAAAAGAAATATGTGATGCTGCAAAACTATATAAAGAATATCTTGTTGGTAAAAGATTTATGTATGTTTTTGACAAACGATATATAGAAGTTTTATATAAAGTAGAAAATTTTAAACATTTAACAGGTGTTGAATGTAAAATGTCGGCCAAAGATTTTTACAAAAATGCTTTGAAAGATAGACTTCATGGCCATCAAATTTATTTTTCTAATAAGCATCCATATTCGCTATGTAAAAGAAAAATTAAGCATCTATGTAATATATCTAATCTAGCAAGTACAGAAAATTTTATGCTTGAAGAAATTAATACAGATACAAAGAAATATAAATTTGGTACAACAGATTTAAAATTTTCTCTTTGTATGAATAAAGAACTTGATGATAATGGGAAAGAAAAGGGAGAATGTTATATAGTTGAATCCTTACGAGATGGAGATTGTTTTGAAAAGAGCAAAAATGTATATGATGTTACGCATATATTGTCGAAAAATAATTCATCTAATTTATATACCGATATTTTATTTATAGATAAATCATTAAATGTTTTAGGGCTTCCAAATGATGTAATGGAAAAAATTGACAAAACAAAATTTGAAGACAAATTTAATGATTTTAATCAAATGGACATTACATCAGATTTACTTTTAGAAATCAATATGCCATATTGTAATTGCTTTATAGGATATTTAAATAGGAATATAGAGTTTTTGATGTAAATTAAGTTGGATTATATCGAAATTTATTCGATAAAATCACGATTTGTACTTTTCAAGAAGTGTTAGTCATGTTATATTATTTGACGGCACTTCTTTTGTTATGCAAAAAAGTGTACTTCTCACACAGGGAATTCATTACCCCGTGCACTAGTAGTGTTGGTAGTGTTCGAACTTGTGGCGGAAAACAACGGAAAGCGAGGTATATAAAATTATGACTGTTGTTTCAATGAGGAAAATGTTAGAAAATGGTGTTCATTTCGGACATCAAACACGTAAATGGAACCCTAAGTTCCGTCCTTATATCTACACTTCTAAAAATGGTGTATATATTATTGACTTAGCTCAAACTCAAGAAAAGCTAGATGTTGCTTATGAAGCATTAAAGCAAATCACTGAAAATGGTGGCAAGGTACTATTTGTTGGTACAAAAAAACAAGCTCAAGCAACAATTCTTGAAGAAGCTATTCGTTCTGGAAGTTTCTATGTAAACCAAAGATGGTTAGGTGGAACTTTAACAAACTTCCGTACAATTCAAAAATCAATTAAGAAATTAGTTGAAATTGAAGAAATGGAAACAAGTGGAACAATTAGTGTATATCCTAAGAAGGAACAAGCTGCTCTTCTAAAGAAGAAAGAACGTTTAGACAACTTCCTAGGTGGTATCAAAGAAATGAAAAAACTTCCTGATGCTCTATTTGTAGTAGATCCATTAGAAGAACACAATGCAGTAGCTGAAGCTAAAAAGTTAGGTATTCCTGTATTTGCTTTAATTGATACAAATGCTGATCCAACTGTAGTTGATTATCCAATCCCTGCAAATGATGATGCTATTCGTTCAATCAAATTAATGGTTAGTGCAATGGCTGACGCTGTTATCGAAGCTAAGGCTGGTGTTCTAGAAACAGCTCATCAAGAAGATGAAACAGTTGAAGACATCACAATGAAAGATGTAATGATCAACGTTGAACAACAAGCTGCTGAATACGAAAAGAAACGTCGTCAAAAGTATGAAGAACGTCGTGCTCAAATGCAAAAAGATCGTCGTGGAAACTACAATGGCGAACGTCGTGTATTCCGTAAAGACGGTGCTAAAACAGTAAAGGCTGAAGGAGCTGAAACAACAGCTGCTCCTGTAGCTCAAACAACTAAGGAGGAAGCTTAAGATGGCAATTACTGCTGCTCAAGTAAAAGAACTTCGTGAACAAACTGGTGCAGGTATGATGGACTGCAAAAAAGCCCTCGTTGAATGCGATGGTGATATGACAGCCGCTACTGACTGGTTACGTAAAAAAGGTATTTCTAAAGCTGAGAAAAAAGAAGGTCGTACAGCTGCTGAAGGTCTAACAAAGATTAAAGTTAGCGGAAACAGAGCTTGCGTAGTTGAATTAAATGCTGAAACTGACTTCGTTGCTAAAAACGATAAATTCTTAGCATTACTTGACTTAGCTGTAGATACTATTTCTAATGCTAATCCTGCTACAGTTGAAGAAGCTTTAGCTTTAAATGCTGGTGAAGGTACATTAAATGATGCAATCGTTAATGCTGTTGCTATCATTGGTGAAAAAATTAAATTACGTCGTTTTGCTGTAGTAGATAAGACTGATGATGAAATCTTCGGTAGCTATATGCACAATGGTGGTATGATTTCTGCTCTTGCTGTAGTAAAAGGAACAACAGATGCTCAACTTGCTAAAAACATTTGTATGCAAATTGCTTCTATGGCTCCTGAATACGTATCAAGAAATGATATGCCTCAAGATGTAGTTGCTCACGAACGTCAAATTCAAGAAGAATTAGTTGCTAACGATCCGAACTTAGCTGCTAAACCGGACAAAGTAAAAGCTGGTATTGTTGAAGGAAGAGTTTCAAAATCACTTCAAGATATGTGCTTAGTTGATCAAATTTTCTTCTTAGATCAAGACAAGAAATGTGGTCAATACTTAAAAGAAAACGGTGCTGAAGTAGTTAGCTTTGTGCGTTACAAAGTTGGTGAAGGTATCGAAAAAGTTGAAAGTGACTTCGCTGCAGAAGTTGCTGCAATGGCTAAATAGTTTTAACCAAAACAGAATAAAAGATGACTGTCAAATGCGACAGTCATTTTTTTGTATATAAGGGAATAAAAGCAGATAAGATATTGTTATTAATTTTACCTGTTAATGCATTGGTATAATTACAGACAAATGTTCCTGTAATTAAAATCATCATTGCTTCTGATTGATCTTCAGAAATTTCATCTTTATAGATTTTATTCAAACAGTTTAACATTACATTACGCCATAACGTGAATTCTTCTTTAACCATTTTCTCAATTCTTCCATTATATTTTGCTAATACATAAGTTTGAATAGTAGCTTTAGGTCGATTTTCTTTTGTTCCATCATTTGCTACATAACTCATAAATGCATTTAAGCAATCTAATGGTGAATCAAATTCATTTATATTATGTTTTTTAAACCAAGCTTCACAATGGCTAGACATATAATTTCTAGCATATTCGCAATAAGAAAGAACTAAATCTTCCTTACTATCAAAATAATTTAATAGTTTAGGATGAGTCATATTTGCTTTAGATGCGATATCTCTTAAGGTAATATTTTCGATTGGTTTATCTTCAATACATTTTTCAAATGCATAGAGTATTTCTTGTCTTACAGCAGCTTTATCTACAATTAGTGGCATAGTAAACTCCTTTAGATAAATTATACTTGTCTGTTGACGGATAAACAATGCAATGCTATTTTATATTTACCAAATGGTAATTATAAAGGAGAGTTATGTCAGATACAAATAAGAAAGTGATTCGATTATTAGACGAAAAGTTAGATCAAAATATTGCTAAGATTCTTATGCAATGTTGTGTAGTAATTTTAATTTCTGTTTTACTACATGATGGAGATCATCTTAGACAAGCATGGAATTGGGGATATAGTATTCCTGTTTCACTTTTAGTTTTAAATCTAGTTGTCTATATTTTACCCGCTGTGTCTATTTTTCTCACAAAAATGGAAAGAGCGAGTGCATCTTTAGTAACTTGTTTCAGTGGTATTTTTACAACAGTAGGTTTCTTAACAATACATTTATGCGGTGCATTTTCTGGGTTATGGGGAGTTTGGAATTTTTCTTATTTCGAATTAATCAAAGGGGTAACTTGGCAAGGAGTTTATTATCAAGGTGTTGATTTTATTAGTTGGATATTCTTATTTGAAGTTCCATTACTATGTTTACCAAGTTCTTATGTTGCGTATAAACAATATTTAAAGTTAAAGAATAGAGCGAAATGAAACAGATTTGCTTAAAAATATATGGAATAGATTGTGTGGCTTGTATTTCTACAATCAATAAAATCTTGTCTAATACAATAGGTGTACAAAGCAGTGAAGTGAATTATTCTTCGTCTGAAGCGATATTACATGTAGATGAAAACGTTTTCAATTTAGAACAAACTGTTCATTCATTTAAAAAATATGGCTTTGAAATTCCTATTGGAAAGATTAGTATACATGTTCTTAAAGAGAATGAATTAGAAGAAATTATTGATACACTAAAGCCTATTTTTGGTATTAAAGAAATAAAAGTTGAAGATTCTCTTATTGAAATAGAAGTGTATTCAAGTATTTTTAATCAAAAAAACTTATATTCGTTACTAAAAGAAGATTCATTTGAAATAGTTAGTTATGATGATGGAGAAGTGGACTTAGAAAAAAATAATCAAATTGAAGCATTAAAAAGATTATTAATTAGTATATTTTTAACAACGCCTATACTATGGGGACCAGCTCCAATTATTCAATTTATTTTAGCTACTTTATTACAAGTATTTCCAGGAAGATATTTTTATAGAGGATTTTATCGTGCAGTTAAAAGTAAGCAGTTAAATATGGATTTTTTGATTGCTTTTTCCACAACGATTATTTATTTATACAGTACTTTTATTGCTTTAACCGTTCATGAAGATATTCAACTTTATTATCTATGTGAAGGAGTACTATTAAGCTTAGTATTATTTGGTAAATACCTAGAAATCATTGCGAAAGGTGAAGCAAACAAATCTATTCAATCGATGTTGCATTTAATTCCCTCTAAAGCCACAAAACTTATAGATTCTACCTATAAAGAAGTAGCTGTAGAAACTCTAAAAGTAAAAGATATTGTAAGAGTAGAAAATGGTCAAAGAATACCAACAGATGGTGTATTACAAAGTGATATATGCTTTGTGGATGAATCATTAATTACTGGTGAAAGTACATTAATTCAAAAAATTAGAGGAGATAAATTAATTGGTGGTTCTCTAAATCGAAAAAATACAATTTTAATGGAAGTATCTAAAGTTGGAGATGATACTGTTCTTTCTAAGATGATTTCTATGGTGAAAGAAGCACAAAATTCTCGTTTACCAATACAAACATTAGCAGACAAAATATCGAATGATTTTGTTATTGTCATAATAGTGATATCTATTTTTGTATTTGGTATATGGTTCTTTGTTCTTACGAAACATGATCTAACAAAGGCTTTATTAACAATGTGCGATGTTTTAGTTGTGGCGTGTCCTTGTGCTTTAGGATTAGCTATTCCTACTAGTATTATGGTTGCGACTGGTAGAGGAAGTGAACTAGGTATATTGTTTCGTGATGGTGAGCAATTAGAAAAAGCATCTAAAGCAACGATTGTTGTATTTGATAAAACAGGCACATTAACAAAAGGGGATGCCGCAAAAGATGAAATAAAAGAAGATGCTTTAGAAACAATCAACCAATTAAAACAAATGAATTTAAAAGTTGTAATGTTATCAGGAGATAAAGAAGAAATCGCAAACAAAATCGCTTCCAAAGTAAATATTGATACTGTCTTATCCAATACGACACCTAGTCAAAAGAATGAATATATTCAAAAGTTAAAAGAAGCTGGTGAAGTAGTAATTATGGTTGGAGATGGCGTGAATGATGGACCTGCTTTAGCTAGTAGTGATATATCCATTACATTTCAAAATGCAAGTGATATTGCTAAAGATGTATCAGGAATTGTAATTACAAATAATCATTTAAAATCTATTGTTTTAGTAGTTCAATTATCTAGAAAAACAATGCGAAATATATATGGAAATTTATTATGGGCTTTATGTTATAACGTAATTTGTATTCCTTTAGCTTCGATGGGAATCATGAATCCATCTATCGCTTCTGCCACAATGTCTTTTTCTTCTATTGGTGTATTAATGCACTCTTTATCTTTGAAGAAAGTGTGTAGTGAATAATATGGATGAAGTTTATCAATCTTATATAAAAGGTATGACATGTTTATCATGCGAAGATATTATTTTGCAGAATCTATATTCTTTAAAAGGAGTAATCAAAGTTGATCTTTCTTATTGGAAATCCTCAATACAAATTACTTATGATCAAACACTTTTATCCAAAGAAGAAATAGAAGAATTTTTAAATAAAATTGGATATCCTGCAAGTGAGAAAAAAGAGAACAATCTTTTACTAGAACTATGTACGTTCATCTTAACTGGAATAGCATTTCTCTTTTTGAAATATGTTCATCTCCCAGCTATTCCAGAACTTAAAAATAACGCTTCTATTTTGTTGGTGTTTATTGTGGGACTATTTACAGGCACACATTGTATATGTATGTGTGGTGGAATTATGTTATCAGTAATGGTTTCAACAAATAAAAAAGCATTTTTAGAATATCAATTAGGTAGAATAACGATATCTATGGTTTTAGGATTATTATTTTCAGCGATGGGTAAGGCTCTAATATACTCAATAAAAATCAAAAGTATGATTTATGTAATTGCAGGAATACTAGTTTTATTTATTGGTATATGTAGATGGGGAATTATCCCACTTTTTAGACAAATAGAGTCTTTATTACCAAAAATATGCCATTTCAATAATAAAAGCATATTGAATAACAAATATGCTTTTGTTGTAGGAATTTTAAATGGTTTATTACCATGTAGTGCTTCTAGTGTAATGTGGGCATATTGCACAACGTTAAACTCAATCTTGAATGGAATGATTACAATGTTAGTTTGGTGTTTAGGCACAACTATTTTTATGACCATTTTTGCCTTAACTAGTAATTTTATGACACCGAAAAAGAATCTAATTTTACAAAGACTATCGACAATATTTATGTTAGCACTAGGATTAAAAATGTTACTTAATGGAATAAAAATGATGTAAGTGAGAACCTACATCATTTTTAAAACTATTTATTTTCTTGATCAAATATGTCTTTGTTTAATGCATTTTCGCTTTTTGCGACAGCCATAGCACAAGCTGTATCGCCTGTAACATTTAATGCCGTAACAAGCATTTCTATAGGACGATTAATTGCTAAGATTAAAGCATATACTGATAAAGCAATTTCATTTGTAAATCCTACACCAGATAATATTGTAAATAAGATGACTGCACCAGCACCAGGAGCAGCAGGGGTACCAACTGAAGCGATAATCGCTAATAATCCAATTAATACAATTTGAGCAAAACTTAAGTTATACCCAGCAACTCCAGCAATAAATATTGTCGCGATAACTTGCATAATTGCTGTTCCATCCATATTGATTGTCATTCCTAAAGGTAATACGAATGAAGCAATTTCTTCAGATACACCTAATTCATCTTTTGTTGTTTCTAAATTCATTGGTAATGTTGCAGCACTTGAAGAAGTAGAGAATCCAAATAAAGCAACTTTACCCATCTTCTTTGCAAATTGAATTGGATTTACTTTTGCAGTAATCGCAACAAATACAGGATAGAAAATAAATAAGAATAGAAGTAATAATACAACGGTTAGAACAATATAAGATACAGCTGGTTTTAAATAAGAAATACCGTATGAGGCACAAGTTCTAGTTAATAAGCAAAATATCGCAACAGGAGCACATTGTTCTACAATCCATCCTAGAATAACGGTAACTAATTTAGAGATTTCTTCGCATAATTTTATGATATTAGAAAATGCTTCTCTATTTGTATTGATTCCTAAACCAACAGCTACAGCACATACTACAATAGCTAATACGCCACCATTATTACTTAAAGCCGAAATAAAGTTATTTGGTACAGCATTTAAGATAATTAATAATGGATTTGTAGAAGTAGAACCAGTAGTTCCTTCTAGAACAAGTTCACTGATATGAAATAAATTGGCGTTATAAGCAATGATTCCACATATAGCCGCAATGATTATTGCAACACATGTTGTGAATAAAAAATAGCCAACTGTCTTAAATGCAATTCTTCCTAACTTATTCGCATCAGATATTTGTATCATCGCTAAAACGATAGAAGTAAATACCATAGGAATAATCATTAGTTGCATTGCTTTTACAAACAGTTGACCAATAAGATAAAATAAACCAATTGCTTTTTCATTACCTTGAGCCGATATATCAGAGAATAATAGATTATTGATTGTTGTCCATAACTCGTTATTACCACTCGCCATTAATCGCTCTCTAAAGAAAATCATACAAATTCCAAGTACTACACCAAGAATCAAAGCTATCGCCATTTTCTTGGCTAAAGACATTTTCGATTTTTTCATAATCTCCTCCTTAACCCTTGTGTCGAATTATACCTAAAGAGAAAAGGGGATTCAATCATTTTTTTACAAATTATTGAAAAGCTTTTAACAAAAATCCTTCTCTAACGCATCCTGCAGAAATAAAGACTCTTTTTACGTTATATGCTTTAACAATACTCATTAACATATTTAATCCCGATAAATATACAGGTTGTCTACCTTTATCTACAGAAGCTTTCATCTGATTTACCATATCTTCATCTTGTTTCATAAGTCCTTCATAGATAGGAATAAGTTTTTCAATTTCTATAATATTAGAACTAGTTTTATATACATGTTGATATAGCTTTAATGTAGCTCTTGCAGTACCACCAATACCAATCATTGTATCGGATTGAATTTCTTGTAATTTAGGATATTTAATAAAAGTATTAGACATGTACTTATCTGTAATAGAAGGTAGAACAGGTTCTTTACTTAATCTAACGCAACCTACAGGAACAGAGATTGCTTCTAGTACTTCATCTTCTTTGAAAGAAATAAATTCCGTACTACCACCACCTATATCAAAAGCATTACCACTTTTAATTTCTGCTGTATCAATACATTTACTACCTAAATAATCATATTCCGCTTCTTCTTTACCAGTTAACGCAATGACTTCTAAACCACAATTTCTAAATGCATTAAGCATTTCTTCTTTATTTTCAATATTTCTAGCAGGTTCAGTAATAAATGCTTTATACTCGTGAATATTTTTTTCTTGAAGAATAGAAACATATTCTTTTAATACTAAACAAGCTTTTTCTATTCCATCTTTACCCATAACTTTATTTTCGATATATCCAACTAAATGAGTAGCAGAAGATTTGTGAAATACAACTTCTGGAATACTTTTATCACATTCATAAATATTTAATACAATTGTATTTGAACCAATATCAATCACACCTTTTTGCATAAATTTCCTCCAACAACAATATTTTACAACGAAAATGTATAGGAATATCTAACAACTATGTAATATAATAAGTGAAAGAACCGGAGGATATCATGTATAAACGAGTCTTACTGAAATTAAGTGGTGAAGCATTAACAGGAAATGAGAGAAATTTCGATCCTGTTGTACTAAAATCACTAGCAGAAGAAATTAAAGAAGTAAGGGAATCAGGTATTGAAGTAGCTATTGTTGTAGGTGGTGGTAACTTTATTCGTGGTAAAACACTAGAACAAATAGGTATGGATAGAGTGCAAGGTGATTCTATGGGAATGTTAGCTACAGTGATTAATGCTTTAGCGATTCAATCTTCACTTGAATCAATTGGTGTAGATACAAGAGTGATGACAGCGATTGAAATGGAAAAGGTTGCAGAACCATTTATTCAAAGAAGAGCTGTACGTCATTTAGAAAAAGGTCGTGTAGTCATCTTTGGTGGCGGCACAGGAAGCCCATTCTTTACAACAGATACAACTGCAGCACTTCGTGCAAGCGAAATAAAAGCAGATGTAATCTTAATGGCAAAAAATGGTGTAGATGGTGTATATTCTGCAGATCCTAAAAAAGATCCAAACGCTACAAAGTATGATGAATTAACTTATATGGATTTATTAAATAAAAACTTACAAGTTATGGACACAACTGCTACTAGTATGTGCATGGATAATCACATTCAATTAAGAGTATTTAATATGAATGAAAAAGGAAATATCGTAAAAGCCGCTAAGGGTATTGATATTGGTACCGTAATCAAATAGGAGGGAATAAGTATGGCATATCAAGTTGTTGATACAAGCAAAGAAAAGATGGAGAAAGTTATTGTTCATCTAAAAGAAGAATTAAATACAATTCGTACTGGTGCTGCAAATGCTAGTATGTTAGATCGTGTTATGGTTGATTATTATGGATCACCAACACCATTAAATCAAATTGCAGGTATTTCTGTACAAGAAGGTAGAATCTTAGTCATTAAGCCTTATGATCCTACTAGCTTAAAGGATATCGAAAAAGCATGTAATGAAGCGGATTTAGGTATCGCACCACAAAATGATGGTTCTGTAATTCGTTTAACAGTTCCTCAACTTACTGGTGAAACACGTAAGGAAATGACAAAGAAAGTAGGCAAGATTGCTGAAGAAGTAAAAGTACAAATTCGTAATATTCGTCGTGATGCAAATACTGCTGTAAAGAAAGACGAAACAATGGATGAAGATGTACAAAAGGACGCTGAAAACGAAATTCAAAAGCTAACTGATAAATATGTTAAGTTAGTTGAAGAACTAGCTAAGAAAAAGAGCGACGAAGTATTAAAGGTTTAGTTTACACAATGAGGAGAAATGAATCTCCTCTTTTTTTTATGCTTTAATTTAGTAAAATAGAGATATGTCATCTATTTCTATTGAACATGTATATAAATCTTATGGTAGTCGAAGTATCTTAAACGATATTACTTTTACTATTGAAGAAAATAGTCGTATTGCAATTGTTGGGCCAAGTGGTGTTGGTAAAACAACACTACTAAGAATGATTGCAGGTTTAGAAAAAGTAGATGAGGGTGAAATTCGCCAAGATAAACAAAATCATATTGCGATGATATTTCAAGATGGTGGACTATTTGAACACGCATTAGTAAAGGATAATATTATTTTCGGATTAACAAAGTTAGGTTATACAAAAGAAGAAATAAAAAAAGAACTGGAAAATATTAGTAATAAATTAGAAATTACACATTTATTAAATCGTTATCCTGTATCTTTATCTAGTGGTGAAAAACAAAGAGTTGGAATAGCTAGAGCATTAATCCGTAAACCTGATATTTTATTACTAGATGAGCCATTTAGTAATTTAGATCCAAAATTAAGTTATGAATTAGAAAAAGAATTATTAGACATGCAGAAGTCATATCATATGACAATGATTATCGTGACGCATAATATCGATGAAGCATTCTTTTTTGCAGAGAAGATTGGAATATTAAAAGAAGGAAAACTTATTGAATATCGTCAAGCTGAAGAATTAATGCATAGTCCAAGTCACTTAGATACTGTTACTTTTCTTTGGCCTAATATCAATGTTATTCCTTGTGCGATTTACAAACATGCTTTATGGATGAATGAAATAAAACTACAAGATATAGATTTAGAAGATCAAAAAGTATATCTAACCATTTATCCTGAATCGATTGTTTTAAATACAGGTAATTTAATTGGTACTAAAATTTATCAAAAAGCTACAAAAAACGGATATAGCTATATGATAAAAATAGGGGATATTGAATTAAACGCAATGAGTGAATTAGAGATAAAAGAAGATATAGTTCACTTTAGTTTCTCTAAATATGATATATTTAGTCAAAATGGGATAAATGTAAAAGGAAAGTAAATTATAGGCATGCCTATGATATAATTTGAGGTGTTATGGAAAATATGAAAGAATGTAAACATTTAGCAATTATTATGGATGGTAATGGTAGATGGGCTAAAAGTAAAGGTATGCCTAGATCTGCTGGACATATGGCAGGATCAGATAACGTCCGTACAATTGCCATTGCGGCTAGTGAACTTGGTGTAAAGTATTTAACACTATATGCTTTTTCGACGGAAAACTGGAAGAGAAGCCAAGATGAAGTAGGATATTTAATGAAATTACCTTCAGTATTCTTTAAAAAGTATATGAAAGAATTCTTAGACCGTGGTTTTAGAATTAGAATGATTGGTGAATTAGATGCTCTACCTGAAGCAACTTATAAAGTATTTAAAGAAGCTGAGGAAGAATCTAAAAATAATACAGGTTTATCCCTAAATATTGCGATGAACTATGGATCACATAGAGAAATATTACTTGCGGCACAAAACTATGCAAAAGATGTACTAGAAGGAAAAAGAAGTCTTGAATTAAGTGAACAAGATTTTGAACAATACTTGATGACAAAAGATTTCCCACCTGTAGATTTATTAATTCGTACTAGTGGCGAACAACGTATATCTAACTATTTACTATGGCAAATTGCCTATTCTGAATTAATCTTTGTGAAGGAAAGTTGGCCAGATTTTTCGCCGGAAGTATTAAAGAGATGTCTAGAAGAATATAGTAATCGTGATCGTAGATTTGGAGGTGTTCACGAGTGAAAAAAGGTATGCTTATAAAAATACTTACAGCTTTAGTATTAGTAGCGATTGTTATACCTCCATTTTGTTTAGGTGGTTTACCTTTAGATTTACTTGAACTAGTTGTTATATTTTTAGCTTCATATGAAGTATCTTCTTTATGTGATCAAAAACCACATTGGGTGATGACAATTTGTATGAGTATTGCGATAAATGCACTAATTTATTTCTCAAGTTCATTTTATCTATTTGGTATGTGTATTTATCTTACTGCATTATTTGTATATCTTCTCATTAATGAGAAATATACAATTGACGAATTAGTTTATCATTTTGTAATTGTATTTATTCTTACGCAAGCATTACTAGCAGTAGAAAAAATATATACAAATAAATTAGGATTTACAGTAATGTTTTATGTTGCTTTAGCAACGTATCTTTGTGATACAGGTGCGTATTTCTTTGGCGTATTCTTTGGAAAGCATAAATTTATTCCTCGTATTTCTCCAAATAAAACTTGGGAAGGTGCGATTGGTGGATACGCTACAGGAGCTATCTTATCGTTTATCTTTGCGTATTTCTTTTGTAAGCAATTACCAACTAATTTTATTGTAGTTTGTAGCTTAATTCTTCCTGCTATCGCTGAAGTAGGAGATTTAGCTTTTAGTAGTATAAAGAGAAGATTTAAAATCAAAGATTTTGGAACATTCTTACCAGGACATGGTGGCGTTTTAGATCGTATTGATTCGCTATTATTCTGTTTAATGATATTCCATGCTTTATTAATCTTTTGGGGTTTTTAATTAATGAAAAAAAGAATTGTTTTATTAGGAGCTAGTGGTTCTATCGGTACTCAAACTGTAGATATCATGGAACAACATCCTGAACAATATGAATTAGTCGCTTTTGGTGTAGGAAAAAATATTGACTATGCTAGAAAGTTATTACAAAAGTATCCTGTATCTTTAGTGAGTGTTGGAAAAAAAGAAGATGCACTTACATTAGAAAAAGAATTTCCTCATACGCAATTTGTATATGGAAACGATGGTTTAGTAAAACTTGTAACAGAGCCTACATATGATTTATGTGTCAATGCATTAGTTGGCTTTGTTGGTTTATTACCTACATTAAAAGCTTTAGAAGGTAAACACAATGTAGCTTTAGCAAACAAAGAAACATTAGTTGTAGGTGGAGAGTTGGTTAATCAAACTGCAAAAGAGAATGGTTGTGTCATTACACCAATTGATAGTGAACACTCTGCTATTGCTCAATGTTTAGCAGGTAATCCATATAAACAAATTAAAAGGTTAATTATTACAGCTAGTGGTGGTTCTTTTAGAAAATATAACCGTGATGAATTAAAAGACGTTACAGTTGAACAAGCACTTAGTCATCCAAATTGGCATATGGGTGCGAAGATTACGATTGATAGTGCCACAATGATGAATAAAGGATTTGAAGTGATGGAAGCACATTATTTGTTCCATTTACCTTATGAACAAATTGATGTCATTATGCATGATGAAAGTATTATTCATTCTATGGTGGAATATCAAGATGGTGCTGTTATGGCAGAGCTAGGCACACCAGATATGCGTATACCAATACAATATGCAATGAGTGATCCAGAAAATTTAAGATCTAAGTTAGATTTAGGTGAATCTCTAGATTTAGCTAAAGTAGCGACAATGCATTTCCATGCACCGGATTATAACCGTTTTCCTTTATTAAAATTAGCTTATGATATCGGTAAAAATCCTGGTACAAATCAAGCAGTATTAAATGCATCAAATGAAGTCGCAAATGAAGCATTTAGAAATCATCGTATTTCTTTCTTAATGATTGAAGAAGTAATCTTTGAAACAGTTAAAGCTTTTGAAAATGAGCCTGTTACTTCTTATGAACAGTTATTAGAAGTAGATACAAGTGCTAGAAAATATGCCGAAGAATATATAAAAAATAAGGAGAATAAATGACATTTATTTATTTTATACTTGCTCTAACAGTAATTATTTGTTTGCATGAATTAGGACATCTAATTGCAGCAAAAATCTTTGGGGTATATTGTTATGAGTATTCTTTTGGGATGGGACCTGTTCTTTTACAAAAAAAAGGTAAAGAAACAAAATATAGCTTAAGAGCGATACCTGTTGGTGGCTTTGTTAGTATGGCTGGTGAAACAGATGGGGATGAAGTTTATCCAGATGTAGTCGTTCCAGAAGGAAGAAGATTAACAGATCAAAAACCATGGAAAAAAATCATCATTATGTTAGCAGGTGTATTTATGAACTTTGTGCTAGCATGGGTAATCTTCTCATTTGTTGTATTAGCTAATGGAACATATGCAATTTCTCCAAAAGCGGAAATCGCAGAAGTAGTAGAAAATAGTCCTGCAGAAAAAGCAGGAATGCAAAGTGGTGATAAGATTTTAAAGATTACCGCTGAAGATGGTACCTCTACTAAACCGGATACTTTCTTAGATATGCGTGTATTTGTGGCAGAAAAAGAAGATCAAACCCTAACGTATTCGATTAAACGTGGTGATGAAATCATATCTATTTCTGTTACACCAGAATATAGTGATGAACAAGAAACGTATGTGATTGGTATAAAAGGAAATGAAGCAACTTATGTAAACATGAATATCTTAAATTGTTGGGTATATGGATTTAAGATGATGTTACTAGTTGGTGGTATGATGTTTACGGCAATTCTAAACTTATTTAAGGGTATTGGATTAAATAACTTAAGTGGACCAGTTGGTATTTATAATGCCACAGAAGAATATGTTGCATTAGGTTTTGCAAGTTATATGTTGTTAATTGCACAATTATCTTTAAATGTAGGAATATTTAATTTATTACCATTACCAGTATTAGATGGTGGACAAGTGGTTGTAACCCTAGTAGAGTGGATTGTGGGCAAACAACTCAATCAAAAAGTAAAAGTAGTGATTATGACAATATGTTGGATATTATTAATTGCCCTAATGTTATTTGCTACATGGAATGATATTGCTAGATTATTTAATTTCTAAGGAGGGAATATGGCAACAATTTTAGTTACAGGTGGAACTGGATATATCGGTTCTCATACATGCGTAGAATTATTAAATGCTGGATATGATGTAGTCATCATGGATAATTTATATAATTCTAATGAAGCAGTATTAAAACGTATTGAAGAAATTACAGGAAAGAAAGCAAAGTTCTATAAAACTGATTTATTAGATAAAGAATGCATCAGAACGATTTTTAAAGAAAATTCTATTGATGCAGTGATTCATTTTGCTGGTTATAAAGCAGTAGGGGAATCCGTACAAATTCCATTAACTTATTATCAAAATAACGTTGCTGGATCATTAAATCTATATGAAGTAATGAAAGAATTTAATGTGAAGAGAATTGTATTCTCTTCTAGCGCATGTGTTTATGGTGCACCTAAATCTGTACCTATACAAGAAGATTTTGAGATTCATACAACTAACCCATATGGTGCAACAAAAGTTATGAATGAAATGATTCTTGAAGATGTATGTAAATCAGATTCTGATTGGAGTGTATTATTACTAAGATATTTCAATCCTATTGGGGCACATAAGAGTGGTTTATTAGGTGAAGTACCTAATGGTATTCCAAATAACTTAGTTCCTTATATTGCTCGTGTAGCAAATGGACAATTAGAATATTTACGCGTATGGGG
>CAVIQY010000001.1:32662-67119 GCA_963645035.1 bacterium
ACAAAAGCAGAAAAAGTACTTGGTTGGAAAGCACAATATGGTATTGAAGAAATGTGCATTGACTCTTGGAAATTTACTGTAAATAACCCAGATGGTATTAAGTAATGAAAAGAGTGATTACATATGGTACATATGATTTATTACATTATGGCCATATCAAACTATTACAAAGAGCGAAGGCATTAGGAGATTACTTAGTCGTAGGATTAAGTACAGATGAATTCAATTGGAATAAGAAACAAAAGAAATGTTATTTCAATTTTGAAGAAAGAAAAGAAATGCTAGAAGCTTTAAGATGTGTAGATCTAGTTATCCCAGAAGAATCTTGGGAGCAGAAGAAGTCAGATATGCACTTATATCAAATTGATACATTTGTTATTGGTGATGATTGGAAGGGTAAATTTGATTTCTTAAAAGACGAAGGAGTAGAAGTTATCTATCTTCCTCGTACACCAGAAATCTCTACAACACAAATTAAGAATGATTTATCGAAATGATAAGTCATTTTTTTGTGTTACTGAAGTCAAAAAAGACATAGTTCCAAAATTTAGGCTATGTCTTTTATATGCTTATTCAAATGTAATTTTAGCAATTCTTACAATATAGAAACAACCATATGGATAACCTACAGCTCTAAAGCTAGCGTGATTACCTTCTTGATGGAATAATAATTCTTCATCATTATCTATCCATTTAATGGATTTGATCTTTCTATTTAGGTTATTTAATTCATGTCCTTCTGTTTTGCTTTCATATGCTGCGACAACATCTTTTGGACCAAGTAATGGCAAATCATGTACATATACATAAGAAGTATCTTCTATATCTAATACAAAGTCTTTTTCATGATTTGTAGTGATAGAAGAAGGTTTACCAGTATATAAGGAATCTTTGGCCATATCTGTCCATTTTCCAATGACTTCTAATAAAGCTTTAGACATATTATTGACTTTACCAGTACCAGTTAAACCAATATTTAATAAATAATTGGCTCCTACTTTTCTAGCATGACATAATCTTTCAATCATTTGTCTAGGACTCTTATAATCTAAGTCATTTTCTGCTATACCCCAATGATGATTCATTGTTTGACACATTTCGGCAGTAACATATTTTTCCATTCCTTCACGATTCATTGGTGTAGCTTGTCCTTGTTCAAATGTTACAGAATCAATTTCAGGGTGACCTGTTTTACCTTGTTCAGATAAACCAGTATTATTAATGATCATTGCATTAGGTTGTAATCTTCTAATCATTCCATATAACTCATCCAATTTCCAATCAGAACCTCGTTTACTCCAATTGCCATCAAACCATAAACCACCAATTTCACCATAGTTTGTACATAATATTTCAACACTTTTTCTTAGATACTCTAAATACGCATCAAAATCGTCATTAAAGTCTTTTCGTGACCAATCTAATGTTGTGTGATAAAGAACAGGTAAGATATCTTGTTTACGACATGCTTCGACAAATTCTTTTACTAGATCTCTTTTACATGGTGTATGCATAACATCATAATCAGTTAATCCTTTTGTGTCATATAAAGAAAATCCATCATGGTGTCTAGTTGTTAATGTGATATATCTCATTCCTGCATTTTTTGCAATAGAAACAATTTCATCCGCATTAAAGTCTTCTGCAGTGAAATTCTCGAATAATTCATGGTACTTTTCTTCTGGTATTTTATGAATATTTAAAGTCCATTCACCTTGATTTAAACTAGAATATAAGCCCCAATGAATAAACATACCAAAGCCTCTTTTTTCAAAAGAAGCGATATAAGGTTTAGCTATAGGTGTACTCATTTTATTTTCTCCTTTAATTTGATTTATATATATTCTAAACCTTGTAAATAAAAAAATAACACAATTCTATATGTACTTACTTTTATTATGGTAAAATAGTATCCGCATGAAAAAGGTTATGATTGCGACAGGCGGTACAGGAGGACACATTTATCCTGCATTAGCTTTTGCCCAAATATTAAAAAAGAAATATCCAGAGATTGAAATTATCTTTATTGGTTCAGATAACAGAATGGAAAAAGATATTATTCCAGAAAAAGGTTATCGCTTTATTGGAATGCATATGAGTGGGATGAATGGAGGAGTTAAAGCAAAAATTTCTTCTGCTTTCTCATTGCTAACGGCTGAAAATGATTGCTACAAGTTATTAAAGGAAGAAAAGCCAGATGCTTGTGTTGGCTTTGGAAACTATATTAGTGTTCCTCTAATCATTGCGGCACATCGTTTGCACATTCCTACAATGATACATGAACAGAACTCTTTTGCTGGTAAAGCAAATATTATGCTAGGAAAATATTGTGATGCGATTGTTCTTAGCTCTAATGGACCATTAAAACAATTTCCTTCTTCTAAAACACGTGTATTCGGTAATCCAGAGGCATCTATTGCAAGTGAAAAGAAACTAGATAAAGAGATACTAAAGGATTATGGTATTGATCCAAGTAAGCCATATATTTTGTTTATGATGGGATCACTTGGTTCTAGTAGTGTAAGTAAAGTGATTGATGAAGCTTTACCTAATATTAATCGTAATGTACAAATTTTAGTTGTAGCTGGAAAAAGAAACGAGTATGAGTTTAAAACACAAAGTGATAGTCGAATTCGCATTGTGCCTTATGTTGATGGCTTAACATGTTTAGCATTTAGTACATTAGCAATATGTAGAGCAGGAGCTACAACACTAAGTGAGATTATGGCATTAGGTACTGCTAGTATCTTAATTCCTAGTCCTTATGTTCCTAATAACCACCAATACTATAATGCAATGGAACTTGCTAGTAATGGTGGGGCAATCATATTAGAAGAAAAAGATTTAAATGCGAAAGTATTAAGTGAAGCGATTAATAGTTTACTTAGAAATGAAGAAAAACTAGAAGATATTCGTAAAAATGCTTTAAGAAAAGAATATAACGATGCGGCTAATCAAATGATTAGTTGGCTTGAGGATTTACAAAAATGAAAGATATATATGAAGAATTAGCATCTATCGCAGAGGTAGATCGAGATATACCATTATCAAAAATGACAACATTACGTATTGGTGGTATTGCTAGATACGTTGTTTACCCTGAAAATTCCTTATCATTAGAAGGAATTATATATAAATTAAATACAGAACATATACCTTATAAAGTTATTGGTAAAGGCAGTAATTTACTTTGTTCTGATGATGTATTTGAAGGCGTTATTATTCGCTTAGACCGTTATTTTGTTGATGCTTATTACGTAGATAATCAACTAGTGGCTGAAGCAGGTTGTTCTATTATTGCATTAAGCTATGATGCAATGAAAAATGATTTATCAGGCTTAGAATTTGCTAGTGGCATACCTGGAACAGTAGGTGGCGTTACATTTATGAATGCTGGAGCCTATAAAAGCTCTATGGCAGATATAATCGATAGCGTATCGGTTTATCACGATGGAAAAATAGAATGGTTAAGTAATTCAGAGTGTGAATTTTCTTATCGAACAAGTATTTTCCAAAAACATCCAGATTGGATTATCTTAGCGGTAAAGATGAACTTAACAAAATCTAATCAACAAGATATTCGTGAATTAATGGATAGTCGAAGAGAAAGAAGAATGAATGCACAACCATTAGATAAACCAAGTGCTGGTAGTGTGTTTAGAAATCCTGAAAATGTTCCTGCTTGGAAATTAATTGAAGGTGTAGGATATAGAGGAAAAAGAATAGGGGATGCGGTTGTTTCTACAAAGCATGTAAACTTTATTGTAAATGATGGGCATGCAACTGCAAGTGACTTTATTACCCTAGTTAACGATGTACAAAAAGCAGTAAAAGATAAATATGATATTGATTTATTTATGGAAGTGGAGAAGTTCAATTGGCGATAGAAAAAGAAAAAACACTTGAAGACTTTCCTGATAAAAATGAAGGCGTTCATAATTTGATTCGGGAAAGAGAAATCAATAAAGAGAATCTTGCTTTTGCAAAGAAACAAAGTCGTTTATTCGCATGGGCAATTGTATTTTCTGTTGTTTTCATTGTGTTTCTATACTTTTTATTTCCATTTAGTAAAGTAAAAGCGGTATCGGTTACAGGAAATAACTTTTTAACTAGTGAATATGTAGAAAGTATTTCAGGTTTAAGTTATGAATCAAGATATTTCTTAGTCTTTCCTAGCTCTGTAGCGAAAAAGATAAAGAAAAATCCTTTAATTGAAGATTGTACTGTTCGTTTATTACAAAACAATATTGTACAAATTGATATAACAGAAAAGAAACCAGTCGGTTATCGCTATGATGACGATAATAAAGCATATATTTTATTTTCTGATGGTAGTAAAACAGAACTAACGAGTGATTATATGACACTCATTTCTCGTATTCCCTTTATTGTCGGTTTTACAACTGAAGAACAAACGCATTTATTAACCCAAGCTCTTGGTAGTGTAGATAGCGAAATGATTGAAGAAATATCTGAAATACGTCAATATAGCTTGAAATATGATACGGAAACATTAGAGATACAAATGCGTGAAGGAGGATACTTCTTTACGGATTATTACAATATTTCATTAATCAATCATTATCATGAGACATACGTGCAATTAAAAAATAAAGATTATTGTTTATATGCGGAAGGTACTACAGATCAAAGAACTTTATCTGGTAGAGCTTGTCCATGGAATGAGGAAATTGTTACGCATGAATATTGGTTAGATGAAAATGGCGATTATATATATAATAAATGGGGAGATGCTGCGGTAAAGCATTATTATACAGATAAAAACGGTAATAAATATCTAGATGATGATGGTAATCCAATTGTTATCCCAATTGACGAATATGGCGCAGATGTAACCGATAAAAACTTTGAAGAAAACTATGAAAAAGGATATTATTCTACTGGTGAATTAATTATTCCTGAAGAAGATAGTGAAGAAAGCGAAGAAAGTGACGATACAAGTACGGATTCACAAGGTTAAAAGTTGTGAATATGTAATCTTTTGATATAATATTTATTTGTGTGGGAGAAAACCAATGACTGTAGAAAAGAAAACAAATTATGGAAACATCAATGTTTCAGAAGAAGCTGTTGCGGCATTAGCAGGTGGTGTAATTACAGAATGCTATGGTGTCGTAGGAATGGCTAGTCGTAAAGCATTTAAAGATGGTTTTGCGGAATTATTAAAAATGGAAAACTATACAAAAGGTGTAGTAGTAAGACGTGTAAATGGTGGTCTAGAAATAGACTTATATATTATTGTTAGCTTTGGTGTGAAGATTTCTGAAGTTGTTTCAGAAGCACAGAAAAAAGTTAAATATATGTTAGAGAAATCATTAACTGAAGAGATTTTGAGCGTAAATGTATATGTTCAAGGTGTTCAGGTAATTGGATAATGGAGGATAAGATGGGTAATATCAATGGAGCAACTTTTAAGGGGATGCTTGAAAGTGGCTGTAATAATTTAGTAAACCGCAAAAAAGAAGTTGATGCGTTAAATGTATTCCCTGTACCAGATGGAGATACAGGAACAAATATGTCCCTTACATTTAGTAATGGTCTTTCAGAAGTAAAGAAATCAGGCAGTGATCAATTAGCTGTTGTTGCGAAAACATTATCTAGAGGATTACTAATGGGTGCTAGAGGTAACTCTGGCGTTATTCTTTCTCAAATTTTCCGTGGTTTCCAACAATATGTTGGTGATGCTGAAGAATTAACGGTAAAGCAATTTGCTGAAGCTATGCTAAATGGTGCAAAACTTGCATATAAAGCAGTAATGAGACCAGTAGAAGGAACAATTTTAACGGTTGTTCGTGAATCTGCAGATTATGCAGATGTTTATGCTGAACAAAATCCAAACTTAACGATTAATGAATATCTTGAAGTTTTATGTAAAGAAGCACAAGCTTCTCTTGACCGTACACCAGAACTTCTACCTATTCTAAAAGAAGCTAGAGTAGTAGACTCAGGTGGATCAGGATTACTTGCTATATTTAATGGTTTTAGAGCATATATCGAAGGATCACCAATTCAAGAAGCTAGTGCAACAACTGCTTCATCAGAAACACAAATAAAAGAAAGTGGTTATTGCACAGAATTTATTTTGAAACTATCTGATAGTGGTGTTCATCTATATAAAGAAGATCGTTTTAGAGCTTCTCTAAATAAACTAGGTCAAAATATGACGGTTATCTTAGATGATACATTACTAAAAGTAAGAGTATATACAGTTACTCCTGGTGAAGTACTAAATTTAGGTCAACGTTATGGTGAATTTGTAAAGATTCAAATCGATAATGTTGAAGAAGGTGTTAAACCATCTATCTTAGAAGAGGAAGAACAAGCTGAAGAAAAAGAGTTTGGTATTATTACAGTCGGATCTGGTGAAGGATTAAAGAAATTATTCTTAGGATATAGAGCTGATGTTGTTGTGACAGGTGGTCAAACAATGAATCCATCTACAGAAGACTTTGTTAGTGCAATCAAAAAAGTAAATGCACGTCATATCTTTATCTTACCTAACAACTCAAATATTATTATGGCTGCAGAACAAGCTGCTAGTGTAACTGAAAATAAAGATATTATTGTATTACCTACAAAATCTGTACCACAAGGATTAGCTGCTTGTATTAGCTTTAATCCTGAAGGAACAGTTGAAGAAAATACAAACGATATGAAAGCCGCAATAGATCATGTTAAAACAGGTTCTATTACCTATGCAATTAAAGATACAACAGTAGATGGACGTGAAATTCATTCTGGTGATTACATGGGTATTCGCGAAAAAGATATCGTTACAACAAGCAAAGAAAAAGTAGAAGCTACTTGTAACTTATTAAAAGAATTAATTGATGAAGATAGTGAAATCGTCACATTAATTCGTGGTGAAGATGCTACAGAAGAAGAATTTGAAGCAATTCAAAACTTCATTGAAGAAAACTATGAAGTCGATATTGATGCTGAAGATGGTAAACAACCTGTATATAGTTTCATTATTGGTGTTGAATAGTTAAGCGTTATTAGAGTCAACCTGTTAGGTTGGCTTTTATTATGGAATAACATTCTGCATGAAGAAGATGTATAGATATGGTAGAAAAGATAGCGTAAAAGACTACTCTTTTAGTGTTAAAATAGTGTCATGGTTTTAAATGATAAACAGTTAAAATTTACCCCTAAACAAAAGGAAGCGATGAGTCTATTAAATCTTGAAGATACAGATAGTCTTCTTTCTTATTACCCATATCGTTATGAAATATTACAAGTAAAACCTTTTTCAGAGTGGAAATTAAAAGATAAGGTAACGGTTGAAGGACAGATTGTTAGCCAAGTAAAATCTTGGCGGTTTGGAAATAATCGTGCAGGTACAAAATTTGAAATCATGGTTGATGATCAAGTCTTACTTGTTACGATGTTTAATCGGCCATGGGCAGATAAGCAAATTAAAATGTATTCTAACGTAACAATTACTGGTGTATATGAAGGACAAAATAAATTAACTGCTATTTCTTATTCAGCTCATCCTCTTAGTGAAATTCCAATGGTTACACCAGTTTACGCAACTAAGGGGGATATTAAACAAAAAACAATACGTAATTGTATTGAAAAAGTTTTAAAAGCTTTACAAGTGAAAATCACATCGTACGTTCCTAGTTCGTTAAGACAAGCATATAAATTACTAGATAAAGAAGAGGCTTTATATAAAATTCATTTTCCTGAAAATCAAAATGATATTGTACAAGCATATCGTTCTTTAAAGTATGAAGAGTTTTTACGTTTCTTTGTAACAATTCAATTATTAAGAAATGAAAATTCAAATGTCATAAAAAAAGAAATTAAAAATATTGATATATCAAAAGTAGAACAAGTTATGGATGACATGCCTTTTGTACCTACGATTGACCAAGATAAAGCAATTCATGAAATCTTAGAAGATATGCAAAGTACAAAAGTAATGTATCGTTTAGTACAAGGTGATGTTGGTTGTGGTAAGACATTTGTTGCGGCTATGGCAGCTTATGGATCTTTTTTGAGTGGTTATCAAACTGCAATTCTTGCTCCTACTGAAATACTAGCAAAACAACACTTAGCTTCATTATCTTTTCTAAAAGAATATGGTGTAAAAGTTGAAGTTTTATATAGTGGCGAAAGCTTAAAAGAAAAAAATGAAATTTTAGATAAACTAAAGAAACATGAGATTGATATTTTAGTTGGAACACATAGTTTATTAGAAAAAAATGTACATTTTGCAAAGTTAGGATTAGTTATTGTTGATGAGCAACAACGATTTGGTGTAGAACAAAGGAAAGCATTAAAAGAAAAAGGGGAATCTGTAGATTTCTTATTAATGAGTGCGACACCAATTCCTCGTACTTTAGCTGCTACTTTATATGGGGATACAGATATCAGTACAATAGAAACACTTCCTGCTGGCAGAAAAGAAGTGATTACGAAATTAATCAAAGAAAATAGTTTTAGATCTGTATTACCAGAAATCGAAGAATTACTAAAAGAAGGACATCAACTTTATGTGATTTGTGCTTCAATACAAGAAAGTGAATCGTTACAAATCAAAAATGCGGAAGATGTTGGTGAAGCGTTAACAAAACTATTTAAAGGACGTTATGAAGTTGGTGTATTACATGGACGTTTAGATTCTTATGCAAAACAAGATGTAATGCAAAAATTTTATGACAATAAGATTCAAGTATTAGTTTCTACTACCGTAGTAGAAGTTGGTATGAATGTCGTTAATGCGACAGGGATGATTATTTATGATGCAGAACGCTTTGGTTTAAGCCAATTACATCAATTAAGAGGACGTATTCAAAGAGGTTCTAATCAAGGACATTGTTACTTATTAACAAGTTCTAAAGATGAAAAAGCATTAGAAAGATTAAATGTGCTTGTAAAAACGAATAATGGTTTTGATATCTCTTATGAAGATTTACGCTTAAGAGGACCTGGAGATATTTTAGGCACAAGACAAAGTGGGGTACCTGATTTTATTTTAGGTAATCCAATAACTGACACGAATATTGTTGAGACAGCACGTAAAGATGCATTAAGCATTGTCAAAAATCAAGATTTAGAAGAAAATAGACAATTGATAGAAGAAATTGTGAGAAAGAATAAGAAACAAATTTCTTATATGGACTAGAGGAAAAATATATGGATATTATAGATTGGTTAAAAAATCGTGGCATAAATGTAAAAAATGAAAAGTTAATTCGACAAGCTTTTATGCATTCTTCTTATGCCAATGAGCATAAAGAAGTACATGATAATGAGCGCTTAGAATTTATGGGAGATGCGGTATTACAACTTTGGAGTAGTGATCATATATTTCCTTTAAATCCACCATTATCTGAAGGACAAATGACACGTTTAAGAGCGCAACTTGTATGTGAAAAAGCTTTAGCAATGTATGGTCGAGATCTTCATTTAAATGACTTTTTACTACTAGGAAGTGGCGAAGAAAAAACAGGTGGTAGAAATAAAGATGCGATTATTGCGGATATGTTTGAAGCTTTTTTAGGAGCACTTTATTTAGATCAAGGTATGTCTGCTGTAGACAATATTCTAAATGAAGTCATTATTCCTTATTTGAAACATCCTGGGGAAGTACATGTGATTAAGGATTATAAGACAATCTTACAAGAATATGTACAATCCGATAATCGTCGTACCGTAAAATATCAACTTGTTCATGAAAGTGGACCAAGTAATGCGCCTACATTTGTCATGAACGTATTAGTTGATGATTTAGTTCTTGGAACAGGTAAAGGATCAAATAAAAAACAAGCTGAACAAAATGCTGCTAAAGATGCATTTGAAAAAATGGTTCGTTAATAAAGTATGAGTAAGAATTTATATGAATTAATTGAAAAAGATGAATATTTAAAAGATAGTCCTTTAAAAGATGCAGAAATCACAAGATTATCTTTTTATAAACAAGAAAATAAATTATGTATGAATATTCATTTACATGATTTATTAGCTTGTGATATTTATAAATATTTTATTGAATATACAGAAAACCTATTTGATAGTAAATTTGATTTAACAATAGATGTTGAAGAAACAAAAATTAATCAGCTTGAGTTAAGTAAATATTTTTCTTATTTTTATGAGCATTTTCATTTGAGTCAAATTTTTAGAGAGAGCTTACCAAAATTAGACACAAAAAATCATACTTTAGAATTCTTATTCCCTAATGATATTTTGTTGAGTGATTCCGAAAAAGAACAAAAGCATTTAGAAGATTTATTACATAAGATAGGACTAAAAGATTTTGAGATTAAATTAGCGTTACATATTCCAGAAGATAATCCAACAATTGAAGAAGTTCCTGTCATTAAAATGAATAAACCAGCTACTCCTGTAGCCCAAAATAAACCGCAACAACAATTTAAAAGACGTTCTAAAGTAAAACTAGAAGAATATACAAAAGTTTCTTTAAATGATGTTACGGATCAAATGCGTAATATTCAGTTTGATGGTGAAATTTTTAAACAAGAAGACTTTACGACTCGTTCTGGTATGGTGATACAGACTTCAGCTGTATACGATGGTGATAATGCCCTTAATGTTAAACGCTTTGCAAAAAATGATGAAGAAAAAGCAGCTTTATCTGAAGCAAAAATAGGGGATTATTGTCGTTTTTATGGTTCTGTTTCCTATGATCCATATTCTAAAGATATTGTATTTAATGTTGAAGCAATCACAAAACTAGATAAACCTAAAGCAGTAGATCCTGCAGAAGAAAAACGTATTGAATTCCATATGCATACAAATATGAGTGAAATGGATGGCGTATGTGAAGCAGTAAATATCGTGAAATATGTTTATAACTTAGGGCATGAAGGTATTGTGATTACAGACCATGCGGATGTACAATCTTTCGTTAAAGCTTATAACACCGGTGCTTCATTAGCTAAGAGTAATCCTGATCGACCATTTAAGGTAGGACTAGGTTGTGAAGTTAACTTGGCAGAAGATAAGCTAAATATCGTCTATAACATTTCAGATAAGCCTATTAATGAATTGGAATATATTGCGTTTGACTTAGAAACTACTGGTTTATCTTGCAAATATGATCATATTATTGAATTTGGTGCCGTAAGAATTAAAGATGGCATGGTGACAGAACATAAACAAATGTTTATCAAGCCTCCAGTTTCGATTCCACCATTTATTGCAAATAAGACAAATATCACAAACGAAATGGTCAAAGACGCAAAACCATTTAACGAAGCTTGTGATGAGATTGTTAGTTGGATTGGTGATGCGGTACTCGTTGCCCACAATGCATCATTTGACTATAACTTCTTTAATGAAGAATTACGTCGTATTGGTAAAGCACCTCTAACGAATACAACAATTGATACCTTAGATATGTCACGTGCTATCTTAAAAGAAAGAAAGGCATATCGTTTAGGAAATATCGCAAGAAATTATCATATTTCTTATGATGAAGAAGTAGCGCACCGTGCCGATTATGATGCGGAAGTATTAGGAGATGTATTCCTATGCTTAATGAAGGATGCAGAAAAAATGGGTGCGAGAACTATTCGTGATATCCAAGAAGTGATACAAGATGAAGATGCATTTAAAAAGGGTAGATCAAGTCATACAATCTTAGTTGCGAAAAATAAACAAGGGTTAAAAGACTTATATAAATTGGTGACGATGTCGAATACAAAGACATTAGCAGTCTTCAGTAAATCTAGTAAAGAAGGTTCTGAAGTAGCCGCTGAAGCAAGAGTATTAAGAAGTGCTGTAAATGCAGTAAGAGAAAACTTATTAATTGGTTCTTCTTGTCAAAATAATGAAGTGTTTGAACTAGCATGTAATGGTGATGACGATAGACTTGAAAAAGCAATGTCTTGGTATGACTATATTGAGTTACAACCATTAAGTTGTTATACAACATTTATTGCGATGGGCAATGTACCAAGTCTTAATCGTTTAAAAACAGTACAAAAACGAATTATTGAAATGGCTAAAAAGTTACATAAGCCAGTGATTGCGGATAGTGATGCGCATTATTGTACGAAAGAACAAAAGAAATTTAGAGATGTATATATCATGAGCCAAGGTGTAGGTGGTTCTATCCATCCACTTTATATTCGTAATGATATGCTTAGATATCGTACCAAAAATCCTGATCAACATATTCGTTTAACAGACGAAATGATTGAAGAATTCTCTTGGTTAGAAGATAACGATTTAGTACATGAAATGGTTATTGATAATCCAAAAAAACTATTTGATCAATTAGAGAATGTTCGACCAGTACCTGCAGGAACATTCCCACCAACAATTGAACATTCAGATGAAAAACTAAGAGAAATCTGTAACTCTACAGCTAAAAGAATGTATGAATTTGAAGGGAAGATTCCTGATATTGTTACTAATCGTTTAAATGAAGAATTAGATAACATTATTCGTAACGGTTACGGGGTGCATTATTATATCGCTCACTTATTAGTAAAAAAGAGTAATGAAGATGGTTATGTTGTAGGTTCAAGAGGATCTGTAGGTTCTAGTTTTACCGCAACGATGTCTGGTATTACTGAAGTTAATGCCTTAAAACCTCATTATCTATGTCCACATTGCCATTATTCTGAATGGATGGAAGACGCTTCTATTAGTTCGGGATTTGACTTACCAGATAAGACATGTCCTCATTGTGGTGCAACAATGAAAGGAAATGGACAGAATATTCCATTCCAGACATTCTTAGGATTTAATGCGGATAAAACACCTGATATTGACTTAAACTTCTCAAATGAATATCAAGCAAAAGCGCATGCGTTCATTAAAGAAGTATTTGGTGAAAAACATGCCTTTAGAGCAGGTACGATTGGTACTGTCGCAGAAAAAACAGCGTATGGTTATGTTCAAGGCTATTGTGAAAAAATGAATATCACGGATATGCGTTCCACAATGAAAGATTATTTAGCGAGTGGTTGTCAAAACGTTAAACGTACAACTGGACAACATCCTGGTGGTATTATTATCATTCCTGAAAATTATGATGCGGAGGATTTTACACCAGTACAATATCCTGCAAATGATCCAAACTCTGAGTGGATGACAACACACTACGACTTCCATGATATTCATGATAATGTCTTGAAATTTGATATTTTAGGTCATGTAGATCCTACCGCAATGAGAATGTTAACAAACATTTCTAAAACAGATCCTTTAACGATACCAATGAATGATCCTGAATCATTAAGTTTATTCTATGAGGATAATGCTTTAAAAGCTGATCCTAAAGTATATAAGAAAGAAACAGGAGCTCTAGGTTTACCAGAATTTGGTACGAGAACAACAAGAAGAGTTCTTGAAGAAACTCGTCCTCATTTATTCTCGGATTTAGTCATTATTTCAGGCTTATCTCATGGTACAGATGTTTGGGCTGGAAACGCAGAAACATTAATTCAAAATGGTCATGCTTTAAGTGAAGTTATTGGATGTCGTGATGATATTATGACTTATTTGTTAAACAAACACTTAGAACCTATTGATGCCTTTAAAATCATGGAAGATGTTCGTAAAGGTAAAGGTCTAAAAGAAGATCAAGAAAAGAAGATGAGAGAACATGATGTACCTGATTGGTATATTGATTCTTGTAAAAAGATTAAGTACATGTTCCCTAAAGCACATGCCGTTGCCTACGTTATGATGGCGGTACGCTTAGCTTGGTATAAGGTACATGAACCTTGGAATTTCTATATTCAATATTTAACTTTACGTTGTGATGCCTATGAAATTACCGTTATGTCTAGGGGCCTAGAGGCAGTCAGAGAAAGAATGTTTAACATTGATGAAAGATTAAAAAATAGAGAAACAGCGAAAGAAGTAAGTAATAAAGAAAAGAGTTTATTTGATACTTTAGAAGTATGCGAAGAACTATATGCTAGAGGATATAAGATTAGTAATGTTGACTTATATCGTAGTAAAGCAACAGAATTCTGTTCTGATCCTGATGATAACCATGTAATTATTCCACCATTTGTTGTCATCGACGGTCTTGGTGCAAACGTAGCAAGAAGTGTAGAAGAAGCACGTAAACAAGGAGAATTCTTATCCAAAGAAGATTTAATTAAACGTACGCAATTATCTAGTACACTGGTGAAAAAACTAGATGATTTAGGTTGTTTAGAAGGATTACAAGAAAGTAATCAAATTTCCTTGTTCTAATCGCATAAAATTGACGAATTTGACGAAAATATCTTGCAAATGCGTTATTTTATGCTATATTGAAGATGTTTTAAAGGAGTGCGAAAGCACTCCTTCATTTATGGAGGGATATGGAACAGATTGACCGCTTGAAAGAAATGCTTCAACCAGTACTTGAGTCATGTGATGTGAAGTTGTATGAGATGAAATGGACAGGTACAGGGAAGAATCGAACTCTTGAAGTAGCTATTACAAAAAATGATGGCACGATGGACTTAGATACGTGTGCATTAGTTAGTGAAAAGATATCCGAAGTATTAGATAACGATACTTCACTTAGTGATGCCTATACATTAGAAGTATGTAGTCCAGGAGCAGAAAGAGAAATAAAAGATTTAAATGAACTTAAACAGATGAATGAACCATATGTTTATGTAAAATTCAAGAATCCTGTTAATCAATTGAATGAAGCAACAGGAACAATTGTTTCTTATTCTGGTGACTTATTTGAATTAAGTTATCGAGTTAAACAAGCAACAAAAAAGATGGAGTTTACAGCTAGTGATATTGCCTTTATCCGATTAGCTGTTAAGTTTTAAGGAGAAAATAAAATGAAAGCAAAGTATAAGGATTTAATTAAAGCATTAACTGCTATCGAAGATGAGCGTAATGTGCCTGAATCAGTCATTCTAGAAGCTTTAAAAGAAGCAATGTCTAAAGCTTATAAAAAGGATGCTGAATTATCAGATATTACTGTAGAAACAGAAATCAATGAAAAGAAGGGTACAATTGATATCTATCAAGTATATACAGTTGTAAATGAAGAAGATATTGAAGATGATGAATTAGAAATATCTTTAGAAGATGCTCGTGCGATTGATAAAAATGTTCAACTTGGTGATACAGTTCGTCGTGAAGTAGAAATTAGCACAATGAGTAGAGCTGCAGCAAACTTAGCTCGTAACGTAATTCGTCAAAAGATTCGTGAAGCAGAAAAAGTAGCTGTTTATGATGAATATATTGATAAGCTAGATGAAATGGTTATCGGTATTGTTGATTCTGTTAAAGAAAACTTTGCCCTTGTTAACCTTGGTAGAACAGTAGCTTATATGCCTAAAGCGCAACAAATTCCTAACGAAAGACTTGTTGAAGGTCAAAAGTTAAGAGTTGTCATTACTGAAGTAAATAAAGAGACAAAACAATCACAAGTAGTAGTAAGTAGAGCAAGTGAAGTATTAGTTAAACGTTTATTTGAAAAAGAAGTACCTGAAATTTATCAAGGTATTGTGGAAATCAAAGCAATCGCTCGTGATGCTGGTGAAAGAACAAAAATGGCTGTAGTAAGTCATAATGAAGAAATTGATCCAATTGGCGCATGTATTGGTCAAAGAGGTGCAAGAGTTCAAGGCATTATCGAAGAACTACATGGTGAAAAGATTGATATTTTCTTATGGAATGAAGATATTACGCAACTTGTAAAGAATGCCTTAGCACCAGCTGTAGTAGAAGCAGTTCTTCCTAATGAAGATAACAAAGGATTACTTGTTATTGTAAGTGATGATCAATTAAGTTTAGCAATCGGTCGTAAAGGCAAGAATGCTCGTTTAGCTGTAAAACTTTGCGATAAGAAGATTGATATTAAGACTAGATCAGAACTTGAAGAAATGGGTAAAGATTATGATGCATTAATTGCTAAAGCAGAAGAAATGCATGCTGAATATGAAAAAGAATTAGCTAAGAAACTTGAAGAAAGAAAACAAGCTGAAGCTAAAGCTGATGAAGAAAAGAGAAAAGCTGCAGTTGCTGAATTAATCAAGAATAGACCTTCTACAGAAGAAGCTGAAGATGAAGATCTAATGCCAGAAGAAATGAAAGAAGTTGTAAAAGACAAGATTTATACAGAAATGGCATTTAAAGAAGATGATCATGAAGAAGAAGTAACTGAAGAAGTTTCTGCAGAAAAAGAAGAAGTTGTAGAAGAACCAACAGTTGCTGAAGAAGTTGTAGAAGAACCAGCAACTGAAGAAGTTACAGAAGAAGTAGAAGAAGAAACAGTTGTAGAAGCTAAACCTAAACGTAAGAAAGCAGATTTAGAAGCAATCGCTCAAAAGAACGATTATGTTTCTGCATTTGAAAAATTTGCAAATACATCTAAACCAAAACAAGATAAGCCAAAACGTAAAAAGCGTAAGGGTGATGAAGAAGAAATCAAAGTTCGTAACAAGGATTTAGCTAGCCAATTACGTAAAGACTTAGATACATCTAATGTAAAACCTGTTTATACAGATGAAGAATTAGAAGAAATCGAACGTCAAGAAATGTTAGAAGAAGAAAGTCAATACGATATTGACTACGACGAATACGAAGATTACTACAACGAAGAGGATAACTAATTATGCCTAAGAAAATACCGATGCGTAGATGCGTAGCAACGGGTGAACAATTACCAAAGAAAGAATTGTTACGAATTGTACGTACTCCTCTAGGAACTCTTGAAGTAGATGTCACTGGTAGAGCAAACGGTAGAGGAGCATATCTAAAGAAAGACAAAGCTGCAGTAGATATGGCTAAGAAAAATAAAGCTTTAGAAAAATCCTTAGAAGTAAAAATTCCTGATGAATTCTACGATACAATAAAATCGTATATTGCATAAAAGAATCTACAAGAAAGAAGGGATGCAACATTAGATTCTGGTTCATTAGAACCAATATAAATGAAGAAAGGGAGGGTACATATGCCTAAAAAGAATACAAATCAAAAAGCAACAAACAAAAAGAATAACCATAATAATCATAAAAATAATGGAAATAAATCTTCATTTGATTCACGTAATAAAGAGCCTGAAGTAAAGGCAATTACTTATAGTGAAGGTATTACAGTTGGTAATCTCGCTAAAAAGATTAAACGCCAAGCTAGTGATATTATCAAAGTATTATTCCTAGAAGGTAAGATGGTCACAATTAATAGTGCTCTTGATGATGATATGGTTGAAACAGTATGTATTGCATACGATATTGAACCAACTAAGGTTGAAGAAAGAGACGAAGATAGCTTAGAAGACGAAGAAGTAGATAGTATTGAAGATTTAGCTGAAAGACCACCAGTTGTTACAATTATGGGTCACGTTGACCATGGTAAAACAACATTATTAGACTCTATTCGTAAGACAAAAGTCGTTGAAGGAGAAGCAGGTGGTATTACACAAGCTATCGGTGCTTACCAAATTAAAGTGAATGGTCGTAAGGTAACATTCTTAGATACTCCAGGTCACGAAGCTTTTACAGCAATGAGAGCTAGAGGAGCTAAGGTTACGGATATTGCGGTTATCGTAGTTGCAGCAGATGATGGTGTTATGCCACAAACAGAGGAAGCAATTGACCATGCAAAAGCAGCTAAAGTTCCAATGATTATTGCCGTAAATAAGATTGATAAACCTACTGCTAATCCAGATCGAGTAAAGAGTGAATTAGCAGAACATGGTATCATGCCTGAAGAATGGGGTGGCGATACAATCTTTGTAAATACTTCTGCTAAAAAAGGTGATGGTATTCAAGATTTACTTGAAACAATCTTAACAGTTGCCGATGTACAAGAACTAAAAGCAAATGCTAAACGTTTAGCTACAGGTACAGTTATTGAAGCTAAGCTTGATAAAGGTAGAGGACCAGTCGCTACTTTACTTGTGCAAAATGGTACTTTAAAACAAGGTGAACCTATTGTAGTTGGTACATGCTTTGGTAAAGTTCGTCGTATGACAGATGAAGATGGTAAAGAATTAAAAGTTGCAGGCCCAAGTACTCCAGTTGAAATTATTGGTTTAAATGATGTTCCTGAAGCTGGTGATTTATTCAAAGCATTCGATAATGAAAAAGAAGCTAGAGCATTAGCTGATAGAAGAATGCGTAAGAAGATTGAACTTCAAAGAAATAGAACAAGTGCAATGAGTTTAGAAGACTTATCACGTGAAATTGAAGCTGGTGAAATTCAAGAAATTCCTGTAATTATCAAGGCTGATGTACAAGGTAGTGCAGAAGCAGTGAAGTCATCTATGGAAAAACTTGATGTTAAGGGAGTTAAAGTAAATGTCATTCATGCAACAGCAGGTGCCATTACTGAATCAGATATTATGTTAGCTGATGCTTCTAAAGCAATGATTATTGGTTTCAATGTTAGACCTGATGCCAATATTCGTCGTAAAGCTGAAGAAGCAGGTGTATCTATCCGTTTACATGACATTATCTATAAAGCAACAGAAGAAATGGAAAATGCCATGAAGGGTATGCTAGCTCCTGTTTATACAGAAGTAGTTATTGGACAAGCTGAAATTAGAGAAACATATAAAGTATCTAAGATTGGTACAATCGGTGGCTGTATGGTTACTGATGGTAAACTTGTTCATCATTGCGGTGTTCGCTTAGTTCGTGAAGGTGTAGTTATCTATACTGGTAAACTAGGTTCATTAAAGCGTTTCAAAGATGATGCAAAAGAAGTTAGTGCAGGTTTTGAATGTGGTATCACAATCGAAAACTACAATGATATTAAAGTAGGAGACGTCATTGAAGCTTACCAAGAGAAAGAAGTTCCTGCAGAGGCTTAATCTATGACAAGTGTTAAAGTAAAAAGGCTAGAAGGAATTATTCGGAAAAATATTACGGATATTGTCCAATTTTCTTTAAAAGATCCTAATGTTGGTTTTGTAACAATTACAGATGTTCGTATTTCTAACGATCATAGTTATGCGACTGTATATTGTTCTTTCTTAGGAAAAGATGAAAGAAGTCAAGCAGGTTTAAAAGCGTTAAATCGTGCGAAAGGCTTTATTCGTACAGAATTAAGTCAACGTTTAGATATTCGTCGTACACCAGAGCTTCGTTTTGAAATTGACAAAGCGATGGAACATGGTAGACACATTGACGATATTATTGCTGAAATACACCGTCAAGAAGATAACAAAGAATAAGATGATGTATCATGTAGGCATATATGGCTTATATGATACATTTTCTTTATATAACGTATTCAAACGTTTAAGATTAATTAAGATGAATTTTAATTGAAAATAAGCGAAAATTAAGCACTCTCTATTATTGTGTAGTTGAGTGCTTTTTTTAACGATAGTATAATTACTGTGTATGTCAAAAATTGGAAAATTATTAAATAACTATATTTTTAATATAGGATTAATTGTTACTATAGCTGTACTTGTATTGTGGTTAACTTTAAAAGATAATCCTACAGATATGATTGCAATATTACAAAATGCAAACCATGCATGGTTTGTCATTGTAATACTAATTGTTTTAATCAATAGGGTTATGGTTGGGATTGCCTTAACGGTAGAATGTCGTTTAAGTAATCCAGAATATAAATATCGCTATGGGATTATCAATGCATTTGTGGGAGATTTCTTTAATAACATTACACCTAGTGCAAGTGGAGGGCAGTTTGTTCAAGTATATATTTTTAGAAAACAAGGTGTACCAATTAGTAGTTCTGCAAGTGTATTATGGATGGACTTTATCATCTACCAAAGTACGATGGTTGTTACGGTATTTTTCTTAGTGCTATTAAGATTACCGATGTTCTATAGTAAATATTCTTCATTCTTTATTATTGTTGCGTTTGCCTTTGTAGTAAATGCAGCAGTTATTTTAGGCTTATGGGCATTAGTACGTTTTCCTAAGTTTTATACTTGGTTAATGACTAAAGGAATTGAAATAGGCTGTAAGATGAAACTCATCAAAGATAAAGAGAAAACACTAGATGGTTTGAAAAAGCAATTGGATAGATTTGCAAGTGAAGTGAATATTATTCGTGATCATAAAGAAATGATTCCTAAAGTAGTTGCTTTAAATTTAATGCGTTTATTACTTTATTATTCGATTCCATTCTTTATTGCTTTAGCTTTAAAGATAAGTGTGAATTTAGAAATGTTAATTAATGTTATCGCATTAAGTTCATTTGTATCTTTAGTGAATGCTTTTATTCCTTCTCCTGGTAGTTCAGGTGGGACAGAGGCGTCATTTATCTTAATGTTTTCGACAATATTTGGTAAAACAAATGCAAGCCCAATCATGATTGTTTGGCGTTTTGCAACATATTATATGATGCTTGTAATAGGAGGACTTGTTTTCTTATACGCTAAAACAAGAAAAGATGTTCCTATGCAAGAGGAGGAATAAAATGAGAATTGGTTTATTTACAGATACATATCCACCACAAATTAATGGTGTTGCAAATAGTACAAGAATATTAAGAGATGAATTAGAAAAACATGGCCATGAGGTCTATGTATTCGCACCTAAAAAGATAGGTTCATCTGAGTGGAGTGAAGATCATAAAATTTATTATTTATCTGGTATTGAATTAAAGTTCTTATATGGATATGTTATGACTTCACCACTTCATATTAAAGCCATGAATGAAATTAAACATCTTCATTTAGATATGATTCATGCCCAAACTGAATTTGGTGTAGGATTACTTGCTAGAATGTGTGCGAGTCAATATAACATTCCTTTAGTGAGTACATATCACACTACATATGAAGACTATACGCATTATGTGAATTTTATTAAATCAAATAAAGTAGATAACGTAGCGAAAAAAGCTGTAGCCCATTTATCAAAAATGTATGGAGATACTTCTCAAGCAGTAATCGCACCTAGTAAGAAAACAAAAGATTTATTAGAAAAGTATCATGTTCGTTCTGATATTTTTGTTGTGCCTACAGGCTTACCTTTAGATAAGTTTTCTCCTCAATTTGTAAATCATCAAAAAACAGAAGAAATCTATAAGGAATTTGGTTTTACAAAAGAGAATAAAATTATTGTCTATGTCGGTCGTATTGCGGAAGAAAAAGCATTAGATTTAGTCATTGATGGTTTTATAGCATTACATAAAAATACAACAAATATTAAGTTATTAGTTGTAGGTGATGGACCAGACCGTGAAAAGCTACAAGAATACGCGGCAAGTAAAAGGGCTAGTGATACCGTATTCTTTGCTGGACCTAGACCAAGTGAAGAAATCGCTGATTATTATCGAGCATGTAATGCCTTTGTTTCAGCAAGTTTATCTGAAACACAAGGTATGACTTTTATTGAAGCTTTATCTAGTGGTTTACCTTTATTTGCTAGAAAAGATGAAGTATTAAATGATTTATTAATCGAAGATGAAACAGGTTGGTATTTTAGTGATGCTGAATCTTTAGCTAATGCATTATTAAAATTTAATGAATTAGCTGATGATAAACTAAAAGAAATTAAGGAAACATGTTTAGAAAAGGTGCATCCATATAGTTCTGAAGTTTTCTATGAAAGAGCGATGCATGTATATGAATATGCTATAGAGGCATATAAAAATATATCTGTTATTGATGATGTCATTGTAAAAGATGATAGCGTACAAATCTTTATTCACTCTTTATCTAAAGAAGAAAAGAGATTAACGATATCACTAGATGATTACTGTAATTATGGATTAAGAAAAGGAGGCAAGATCACTGAGTCTAAGATTAGTGAACTAGAAGGTAGAGAAGAAAGACTAAATGCTTATGACTCTTGTATTCGTAAGTTAGCGGTAAAAGATCGTACAAGAAAAGAAATGTATGATTGGTTAACAAAGAATTTTAAATTAGATATTGAAGTCATTAATGAAATGATTGAAACCTTAGAAACAAAAGGCTATATCAATGATCGTAGATATTGTGAAAGTGCCATTAATTCTATGCGTTGTGCTTTATTTGGTGAAGAAAAGATTACTCGTGATTTAAAGAAAAAGGGTATTCCTTTAGAAATGATACAAGAAGCTTTAACAGCTTTACCAAATGAAGAATTAGCCCATGCGAAAGCTTATGCAGATAAATTACAATTAACAATTCGTGATGAATCAGTACGCATGAAGAAAGAAAAAATTAGACAAAAACTATATCAACGTGGATACAAAAATGATGTGATTGATTTAGTGATGCAGAATTTAGATTTAGCAGTAGATGAATTAAAACAATTAGATAATTGTAGAAAATGTGCTCAAAAAGCGAGAAAGAGATATGAAAAGAAGTATTCTGGTAGTGAGCTAAGAAATACAATTTATCGTTATTGTGCTGCTAAAGGATATGAAAGCTCAGATATATATGCAATATTAGATGAAATGGAGTGGTTAGATGTCTAAAATTAATGAATTTAAAGAAAAGGAAAGATTTACACTTCCTTTATTAATAAAAAGTTGTACAAAAGGAACAACACAAAAAGGTGCTCCATATTTAAATCTTGTTTTACAAGATAGTTCGGGATCAATTGATGGAAAACTATGGGATGTAAAAGAAAGTGATGAAGCAGCAGCTGTAGTTGGACAAGTTGTTAATGTAAATTGTGAAGTTCTTCTTTATAACAAAGCTTTACAACTAAGAGTAAATGCCTTAAGTCCATTAGATCAAAATAGTGTGAATATGGCTGATTTCTTACAAACTAGTGCATATTCTGAAAAAGTATTAAGAAGCGAAATAGGACTTTTAATTGATTCGATTAGTAATGCTAATTTAAAAACTTTAGTAAAACAAATGTTTAATAAAGTAGATAAAAGATTCTTTGTCTATCCTGCCGCAAGTAAGATTCATCATGGTTATGTAGGTGGTTTAGCAGAACATACTTTAGGTATGGCAAAAACAGCGAAAGCACTATGTTCTCTATATCCTACATTAAATTATGATTTGTTAGTTTCTGGTGTACTTGTACATGATATGGGTAAAACTGTAGAACTTGGTGGTTTAATTTCAGGTGAATATAGTACTGAAGGTAAGCTTATTGGTCATATTAGTATATGTCATGGTTGGTTAATGGAAGTAGCCAATGAAAATCATTTAGATAATGCAGAAGAAACATTATTACTACGTCATATGATATTAAGCCATCATGGTAAATATGAATTTGGTTCACCTGTATTACCAGAATTACTTGAAGCTGAAGTATTAAGCTATATAGATAATATTGATGCAAGAATTAATACCTTAAATCAAGCATTATCACAAGTAAAACAAGGTGAATGGACAAGTAAACAATTTGCCTTAGAAGGTAGACAATTTTATAAACCAAAAATGTAGGTGATTTTATGGATATTAAATTAGGGATAGTTAAAGGAACACATAAAGTATTATCTCTTTTTGGTAGAGGTGGATCTTTACCAGGAAGTGTAGCTTTAGCTTTAGATAAGGATTTTATTAAACGTTTTAAAATGCCTAAAATTGTTGTTTTAGTGACAGGAACAAATGGTAAAACAACAACAAGTAATTTAATTGCAGAAAGTTTAAGAGCTTCAGGATTAAAAGTGGTTAATAATCATCGTGGCGATAATTTGAATGTTGGTATCGCTACTTTACTTGCGACAAATTCAAATAGTCATTATGAAATTGAAGCTGATGCGATGGTTATAGAAGTAGATGAATTAACTTTATATAGACAATTCAATAACTTGCATCCTACACATCTTGTTGTGACAAATTTCTTCCGTGATCAATTAGATCGAGCAGGAGAAATGGAAACGATTATTCGTAAGATTATGTCTGTAACAAAAGATTTTACAGGAACATTAATTCTAAATGGCGATGATCCTAATGTCTTAAGGCTTGAAGAAAACGCGCCTCATGCAAAAACAGTTTTATTTTCTGTAGCGAAAACAGAAGATAGTTTAGAAATAACGGATGAAGCGAGTGAAGGTAAGTTCTGTCCAAGATGTGGTAAGAGATTACATTATGAATACTATCAATATTCTCATATTGGTAGATTTATTTGTGAACATGATCATTATGGAGATATCAAGCCTGATATTTTGGTAGAAAAAATAGATAAGAAAAAAGGTACTTTTACGGTAGAAGGAAAAGAGTATCATTCATTTATTAATGCCATTTATGCGATTTATAACTGTGCTTGTGTACTTGGCGTAATGAAATCTCTAGGTTTAGATCCAAGTCACGCTAATACAGTATTTAGTCATTATTCTTTAAAAGAAGGAAGAAATGAGTTATTCAATCTAAATAAGCCATGTATCATCAACCTGATTAAAAATCCAACAGGTGCTAATGAAGTCATGAAAGAAATTAATTCTCATGATGAAGAGAAGATGATTTGTATTTTCTTAAATGATAATGATCAAGATGGACATGACGTTTCATGGATTTGGGATGCACATTTTGAACGTTTAAATGAGCCAAATATCAAAGAAATTGTATGTAGTGGCTTAAGAGCATATGATATGGCTTTAAGATTAAAATATGAAGGCTTAGAGGATAAGATTAAAGTCATTGAAGATAGTCAAAAAGCGATTCATTATCTAAATGAATCGAATATCAATAGTTTTGTCATGTGTACATATACAGCATTACATGCAACACGTGCAATTTTAAGAAAGGAAGAAAAGTAATATGGATCTAAAAATATTATGGATGTATAACGACCTCATGGATCTATATGGAGATAAAGGAAATATTCAAGTTCTTAAAACTCGTGCTGAAAAAAGAAATATTGCAGTAACAGTGAAAACATGTACCTTAGAGGAAGAAGTCGATATTAATGATTATGATTTATTATTCTTAGGTGGTGGAGCCGACTATGAACAAAATCTAATCTTTGAAGATTTATTAAAGCGTAAAGAAAGTATTCAAAATGCTTTAGCAAATAAAACGGCTTTCTTATTAATTTGTGGTGGTTATCAATTGTTTGGTCAGTATTATTTAGATCAAGATGGAAATAAAATTGATGGTTTAAATCTATTTGATTACTATACAGAAAGTACTGATAGAGATCATCGTTGCATTGGAAACATCGCTGTTGAATCTACAATTGATGGCGAAACATTTAGGATTGTTGGCTTTGAAAATCATGGTGGTCAAACAAAGAATGTATCTACTCCTTTAGGAAAAGTATTAACAGGACATGGCAACACATATGATGGTGGATATGAAGGCTTTATTAACAATCAAGTTATCGCAACATATATGCATGGACCATTACTTCCTAAAAATCCAAAAGTCGCTGACATTTTATTAAAGCGTGCTTTATCAAAAAGATATGGTCATGTCGAATTAGAAGAACTCGATGATACTTTAGAAAATAAAGCAAGAGAAGTAATGCTTGAACGTTTGTTAAAGAGGTAAATAATTATGAAAGTCATAGTTATTCCAGATAGTTTTAAGGGAAGTATGACTTCCATAGAAGTATCAGAGATTATTGCATCAATAATAAATGAAAAAACAAGTGATGAAGTGATATCATTACCTATCGCTGATGGTGGTGAAGGAAGTATTGATTGCATTTTAAAAGTGAAAAAAGGCAAGAAAAAGGTAGTTAAAGTTCATTCGCCAGATCATCGTTTAATTGATGCAAGCTATGGCATTTTAGAAGATCATACTGCAATTATAGAGATTGCTGAAAGCAGTGGAATTACAAAACAAATTGGATTACATCCGCTTGATAGTAATACATATGGATTTGGGGAACTTATTCTAGATGCATTAAATGAAGGATGTCGAAACTTTTATTTATGCTTAGGCGGTAGTGCGACTACCGATTGTGGGTTAGGAATGGCTAGTGCTTTAGGTGTAAAGTTTTATGATGAACGACATGAACAGTTTATTCCTACAGGTGAGTCATTATCTAAAGTAGCTAAGATAGATAAATCAGGAATTGACCAAAGAGTATTATTTTCTACATTTACAATATTAACAGATGTAACTAATCCTTTATTTGGTGAACAAGGAGCTGCCTATATATTTGGACCACAAAAAGGGGCAAGTAAAGAAGATGTGATTTTACTTGATCAAGGATTAGAGCATATAGCAAAAGCCATTCAAAAAGATTGTTACACTTGTACAAAAATGAAAGGCGCAGGTGCAGCAGGAGGAACAGGACTAGGTTGTGTTGCCTTTTTAGGAGGGCATATTACTAGTGGTATTGAAGGATTTTTAGAACTAGTTCATTTTGATGATTATGTTCGTGAAGCTGATTATATTATTACAGGTGAAGGATGTTTAGACGAACAAAGCTTAATGGGTAAAGTTTTAAGTGGGATAAAGCATCATTCGCATCTAAAGAAGATTGTTTCATTCTGTGGTATATGCAAATTATCTAAGGAAATATTAGAAGAAAATAATATTGAAGCAATAGAAATTAGTAAGGGTGTACCACAAGACGAATCTATTCGTAATGGCAAAAAATATCTTACTAATGCAGTTACATCTTACATAGACAAAAACAAGAATAAATAAAATTATTTTTACATTTTACATGTTATAAAAAGATGATGGATTTCTAATATGACCAGATTCATTGAGACAAGAAAGGAAATGTTATGCGAGAATTAGTATCTTATAACGATCAATTTGAAAAGATTGTGAATATTGTCGAGTCTGCTAAAGAACGTGCATATCGCAAAGTAAATGAAGAATTGATTTTAATGTACTATGATGTTGGCGAATATATTAGCAAGCAATCTGAAAAATATGAGTATGGTGATGCATTTGTACAGAAATTGGCAGATTTCTTTGAGAAAAATTATCCTGACTTAAAAGGATTCAATAGGCGTGGTCTATATAGAATGAAGCAGTTTTATGAACTTTATAAGGATAATGAAAAAGTGTCAACGCTGTTGACACAATTGAGTTGGTCAAATCATTTAAAAATAATGTCGTCTTGCAAGAGTATGGAAGAACGTATATTTTATATGAATATGTGTATAAAGGAAAAATATAGTGCAAGAGAGCTATCTAGACAGATTGACAGTGGTTATTATGAACGTTATATGCTTTCAATGAAGCCGCTTACACCTGCCATAAATGAATCAAAACAAGCAACTGGAAACATCTTTTTGGATAATTATGTACTAGATTTTTTAAATCTTCCTACTGAAGTTTCAGAACATGACTTACAAAAATCTATCATAAAAAATCTCAAAAATTTTATTCTTGAAATTGGTAAGGATTTTACCTTTATCGGTGAAGAATATCGGGTTCAAGTCGGTAATCACGATTATTATATAGATTTGCTGTTTTATCATAGAGGTCTTTCTTGTCTTGTAGCGTTTGAACTTAAAATAGGAGAATTCAAGCCAGAGTATGTTGGTAAGATAAATCTTTATCTTGAAGCACTTGACCGCGAAGTAAAAAAAGAAAATGAAAATCCAAGCGTTGGCGTCATCCTTTGTGCAAGCAAGGATGATGAGGTTGTAGAATTTGCTCTTAGTCGAAGCTTGTCTCCAACTATGGTTTCTGAATATAATCTAAAATTGATTGATAAAAACCTCCTGCAAAAAAAGTTAAAAGAGTATATCGAATTAGTAGAAACTGTTTCTGATGGAAATGATTGAATAGATATTCTTTAAAACGACCATATTTATAAAGTGATTTTTATTAATAGTAAATGATTTAATGGTTATCCTCAAATAATTTTAGAGTATAAAAAAAGTAATCTTTAGAGATTACTTTTTAATTGTTTCTAGAACTGCATCTAAATCTACTTTTTCACTAGTAGGATGTAATTCAATTGTATTATCTCCATTATATCTAGGAATAATATGAATATGCATATGATCAACGGATTGGCCAGCTGCTTCTTTACAATTACTTAGAATATTACATCCATCTGCATTTAGATTTGTTACTACTTGTTTAGATAGTTTATGTACTACATGCATGACTCTAGAAGTAGTTTCTTCATCTGCTTCTAATAAACTAGTCACATGTTTTTTAGGCATGACAACTGTATGACCTTTACTTAATGGATTAATATCTAAGATAGCTAAGACATCATCATCCTCATATACAACTTTACTTGGAATTGTATGATCTACAATACTACAAAATACACACATAATTTTTCCTCCAACTTATGTTTCTATTATAGCAAAATGCAAAATAATGGTCACAAAAAAGAACTATGTTATAATCTTTAAGGATGTGTTAGAAATGAAACAAATTAAGAGTGCAAAAAGAGTAAGTTCTACAAAAAGAGCGAATGGTTTATATAACTTGGAACTAAGAAAAAAGGGACCAAGGTTTTCAATTGTTACAGATAAGAAAAAAGAGAATAGTCGTAATGCTTGTCGTAAAAGTAAACAAGGAAGGATATAGAAAAGTTTTATGAAAATTGCAGTAAATTATTTAAATGGAGAAATTTTCCAACATTTTGGACAAACACCAGAATTCAAAATTTATGAAGTTGAAGATTCTAAGGTGGTTGATTCCTATGTGATTTCCGCTGATCCTGAAGGACATCGTGCTTTAGGAAAACAATTAGTCACATTAAAAGCTGACGTAGTCATTTGTGGAAGTTTAGGTATTCCAATGCTTGAAATCTTACAAGGTGCAGGAATGGAAGTATGTGGTAATGTTTCAGGTAATGCGGATGAAGCTGTACAAGCTTATTTAAATGGAACATTAAAATCTTCTACAGAAGCACATAGTTGTGGTTGTGGACATTAAGATTAGTGCAAGAAATTGCACTTTTTTTGTAGAAAAATTGTATCTCCTTAAGTGATAAAAATAGGTATAAAATAAAACTCTAAAAAGGAGGTATTATGGAAAATACAGTAGATGCTCAATATAAAAAAATGACGGAAACACCAGTTGCGAAACTTGTATTAATGCTTGGTATTCCAACAATTATTAGTATGTTAGTCACAAATATCTATAACATGGCTGATACATACTTTGTTGGAACTCTTGGTACTAGTGCTAGTGGGGCAACAGGAATTGTATTTGGTTTAATGTCCGTATTACAAGCATTTGGCTTTATGTTTGGTCATGGAGCTGGAAGTAATATATCAAGAAAATTAGGTGCACATGATATAGAAAGTGCAAGAGAATATGCATCAACTAGTTTTTATGGATCGATATTAGCAGGGGTAATTGTCTTAATTATTGGTTTAGTATTTATGAATCCAATGATGTATTTATTTGGTAGTACCGAAACAATTCTTCCTTATGCTAGAACTTATGCATTTTATATCTTAATTGCTGGACCTGCTTTAACTTCATCTTGTGTAATGAATAATATCTTACGTTATGAAGGAAAAGCTTTCTACGCTATGATTGGTTTAACTTCTGGTGGAATATTAAATATGTTTATGGATGCTTTATTTGTAAATGTATTTCATATGGGAATAGGTGGAGCAGGGCTTGCTACAGCGATATCTCAATATATCAGTTGGTTCATTTTACTTATTCCATATTTACAAGGAAAAACACAAAGTCAATTTGGATTTAAATATATCACTAAAGATATACGTATTCTTGGTTCAATTATTTCGGTAGGTAGTCCTTCTCTTGCTAGACAAGGATTAAATTCAATCAGTACGATGGTATTAAATTCTTGTGCTGGAGTATATGGTGATGCGGCTATTGCGGCAATATCCATTGTTAGTAGAATCTGTAATTTCTTATTCTGTGTCGCTACAGGAATTGGTCAAGGCTTTCAACCAGTTAGTGCATTTAATTATGGCGCAGGAATCTATAGCCGTGTAAGAAAAGGATTTATTGTGACATATTTTATGGGATTAGCCATGATGGCAATACTTGGTGTATTTGGTTATGTGAATGCGACTAGTTTAGTAAGAATCTTTAGAGATGATCTAGATGTTATACAAATAGGGGAGAAGGCTCTAAGATATCAATGTTTAGGTTTATGGCTCATGCCAACGACACTTTATGGAAATATGTTATTCCAATCGATTGGTAAAGCTCGTTCTGCTTTAGTTTTAGCCTGTTTAAGAAGTGGAATTGTATTAATCCCAGTATTATTACTATTAACGAATTTATATGGCTTATTTGGTCTAGAAATCGCTCAAGCAATATCTGAATGTATATCGTCATTAATTACATTTCCATTTATATTAATATTCTTAAAGAATCTACCACAAAATGAATTAAGGTAAAAGAAAAGGCGTAAGCATTTGCTTACGCCATATTTATATTCTTATTGAACTAATGCTTCAGGATTATTTTCACTGATTGCATTGTATAGGTTGATGTCATATACATGGAAGTTATATTTCTTGAAGAAATATGTAATTGCATCATCTTCTACAGCATCTGTACTACTAATGCTATCTTTGAAATCATCTTTGAAGTTATTTGCATCTTTGTCATCAACATGAATTAAATATGTTGTACCACTAGATGAACTTGTAACTTTAGCCCAACCATCATCTGATGTATTACTTCTAACTAATGCTAGAGCTTCTGAATCATAATCTGTTGTATTGATTGTGATAATTTCAGAAGAACCATCTTTACTGCTTTCATATTCTGTAGCAGCTTCACTAGCTGTCATACTACCATCATTTAATGCTGTTAATGCTTCATCTGCTTTATCTTCTTCTGTGAAGGAGAGGATAGTAGCCTTAACTGGTGTATATTCTAGAACTAAAGCATCAAATTCATCATCGATATATTTGTTTGTTAGTTCTGAAGTTTGTAGGCTAGTAATGTACTTTTCTTTGTATTCATCTTCTGTTAGGTTGTTTGCTTCTAACATACTTGTAAATTGATCACCATAATAGCTCTTATACATTTCAACAATACTATCAGCTTGTTCCTTCATGTCATCTGTTACTTCAATTTCGTTATTTGCAATTACATGCTTTGCATCTGTAACTGCTTGTGTATAACCGTAACTGGAGAATAGGGTAGAATAAACTTCACCTTTAGTAATTGCTGTATTACCAACTTTCATTACAACTGTTGATTTATCTTTTAGACTTGCTGTAGCATCTTTACATCCTGTAATTGTGGATAAAGCTAATAAAGAAGATGCTAATAAAACGATATTTTTATTTTTCATATTCTTATATCTCCTTACTCTTCAATTCCATAGTATGTTTTTAATGCTGTTTCAAGTTCTGTGTTATCACCAAAGTCCATACCTAATTCTTCAGCTTTAGCGAAGATTGCTTTTGGTGTAATTGTTGTATCAGAAGATAATAAGCTTTCATATGGATCAACTGTTTCTGTAATTGTTTCTACAGTAGTAGTTGGAGAAGCTGTTGCTTCAGCAGTAGCTGTAGCACTTGGTGTAGGTGTAGCTGTTGGTGTATTCACAAATTCTTCTAATGTATCAGCACTAGCTGCGTTACATCTAATGCGGAAGAAACCGAAGTTACTTGAATATACCCAATCGCTTGTTTCTCCTTCTTTTAGACTTAATGCTGCTTCTAAGAATGCACTGTCTAAGTTAGAAGTGTTTTTGTCGATTGTTCCAAGTTCACCACCACTACTAGCAGTACTTGAATCTTCAGAATAATTTGTAGCTACTGTTGCAAAACTATCGCCACTAGCTAATGCATCATCAACTGCTTGCATACGACTAGATTCATCTTCATTTGCTGTAGCACTCTTTTCACTATCATCACTGAATTTAACTAAGATATAAGAGATATGTCTGATTTGTAAATCATCAAAGTTATCTTTAGCATAATCTTCAGCTAGGGTTAATAATTTTTGGTAATCAATTAAATATTGCTTTAAATCATCATAACCACTATAGCCTAAACTCTTTAATGTTGTACCTAATACATCTTTATATGTAGTAGGGTATTGGTACATGTAGTTTTGCTCGATAATAGGTCCTTGCGTATTCGCATATGTTTTCATTTCTGTTGTTTCTTCAACAGCTTGATTAACAACTGCTTTTTGGAATAGTGAAGCTACTGTACTAATTCCACCGCTTTGATATAAGCTGTCATAGAATTCAGAAGTTGTTACATCTTCATCATCGATTGAGTAAACAACATCTTCACCATTTACGCTTTTTCCCTTTAGTTTCCCTTTGTTTGTGTCATAAATATAGAACACGCTCATTGACGCAAATGCAACCGCCAATAAGCACACAAACCAATTTTTTTTCAAAAATGTGCTCATAAAGCCTCCTTAAAAACGCTTAGATATTATATGATACTGCAAGTTTTTATGCAATTTACATTGCACGATATAATCTGAATTTTATCTGAATTTTGCATACAGATTTCTTTTTATGTCGTTTGTTGAGTGCATATTTAACATATAAGAAAGAAGATTATGCTATAATCACACTCGTTGAAGGAGCTTTATATGAAAGAATTAGTAATAAAAGATCTTCATGTGTCAGTAGAAGATAAAGAAATATTAAGTGGCGTGAGTTTAACTGTTGGAGAAGGGGAAACACATGCACTTATGGGACCTAATGGTAATGGTAAATCTACATTACTTGCCGCAATTATGGGTAATCCTAAATATACGGTAACAAGTGGTTCTATTTTTTATGATGGAAAAGATTTATTAAGCATGCCAGTAAATGAAAGAAGTATTGCAGGTGTCTTTTTAGCTATGCAATATCCTCAAGAAATACCAGGTGTAACAAATAGTGATTTCTTACGTGCCGCAATGAATGTGAGAAGAGAATCACCTGTATCTTTATTCTCATTTATTAAATCAATGGAAAAAACAATTGATGATTTACAAATGAAAGAAGATTTAGCACACCGTTTCTTAAATGAAGGATTCTCTGGTGGTGAAAAGAAGAGAAATGAAGTAGTTCAGATGGAAATGTTAAGACCATCTTTAGCTATGTTAGATGAAATTGATTCAGGATTAGACGTTGATGCGATGCATATTGTCGCTAGTGCGGTAAATAAATTACAAAAAGAAACAAATATGAGCATGATTATCGTTTCTCACTATGATCGTTTCTTTGAATTAATACCACCTAGCAAAACACATGTATTAGTAGATGGAAAAATGGTTCTTGAAGGTGATGGCGAATTAGCAAAGAAGATTGATAGAGAAGGATATGACTGGATTTATCAAGAATATGGTATTACTCCTGCAGTTCAAAGTGAAAAGAAGAGACCTGTTTCTATTGGTGCTTGTGCAGTACATGAAGCTAGTACAATGAGGAAATAATCTATGAATATCATTAATGAAAATGTAGATATTCTTTTAAATCCTGGATATAACGAGTATTGTATTTCAGCTGATCGAGATTTAGAAATCTCTTTTAGAGGATACGATACTAGTGAAGTATATATCCGTATCGAAAAAGCAAAGAAAGTCACAATACGTTCTTTTGCAGGAAAAGATAGTGATATTAAATTTTTAGTATGGAATGATACGAAAAAATTACTTGATATAAATGAAACATATGATGTAATGCAAAATGCAAATGTTGTTGTTGCATATGGCGAATGCAATGAAGCAGACACAAAACGTAATACATATATGGCATTACGTGGGGTAAATGCTTCAGGTAAATTAACAAGTGCATTACTAGTAAAAAATAAGAAAGAAATCAATTTGCAATTGGTGAATTTTGCAGAACATACAACAGGAAATATTGAAAACTATGGTGTTGTATTAAAAGAAGGAAAGCTAGTCATTGATGCGATTGGTAAGATTGTAAAAGGTGCTGCACATTCAGAAAGTCATCAATCAAGTCGTGCAATGAGTTTTGCAGGACCTCAAAGTACAACGATTCTTCCGGAATTATTAATTGATGAAAATGATGTACAAGCAAGTCACGCAATGAGTATTGGTAGAGTAGATGATAATCAACTTTATTATTTAATGTCTAGAGGATTATCTGTAGAAGCTTGTACAGCTTTAATTAGTACGGGTTACTTAATGCCTATTACTAGAGTATTAGGTGATAAAGAACTATGCGATAAGTTAAGTGAAGAAATGGAAAGGAAGATTAACGAATTATGTTAGATGTAGAAAAAATACGTCGAGATTTTCCTATGATTCAAAATCATCCAGATCTTGTATATTTTGATAATGGTGCCACTACGTTTAAACCACAATGTGTAATTGATGCGGTAACAAACTTCTATACACATTCTACAAGTAATGTGCATCGTGGTGATTATCCTTTATCTGTAGAAGCAGATAAGCTATATGATTCTACTCGTGATGCTGTAGCTCATTTTATTCATTGTCATAGTAATGAAGTAGCTTTTATGCATAATGATACAGAAGTAATGAATCAAATCGCATATGGATTACAAAGCTTCTATCTTAAAGAAGGCGATGTTGTTTTAACAACCGAAAACGAACATGCTAGTAACTTACTTCCATGGTATCGTTTAGAAAAAGAAATTGGGATTAAAGTAGAATACATTCCTGTTGGTAAAAATGGAATTGTCCATATTGAAGATGCAAAAAAGGTAATGCACGATAAAGTGAAAGTGATTTCTGTTGCGGAAGTTACAAATGTATTAGGTGCCTTACAACCTATTAAAGAACT
>CAVIQY010000001.1:67436-69634 GCA_963645035.1 bacterium
AATACTTAGAAAGTATTGGTATGGATAATATCGAAGCATATGAAACAGAATTACGTTCTTATTTTGCAGAAAAAGTAAAAACATTAGAGAATATTGAATTCTATAATCCTGATAATGCAAGTGGACCAGTCATTTTTAATGCAAAAGGTGTATTTGCACAAGATGCAGCTAGTTTCTTAGCCACAAAAGGAATAGCAGTAAGGTCAGGTAATCATTGTGCTAAAATCTTGCATGAAATTATCGGTACTGATGCGACAATACGTGCTTCTTTATATTTCTACAATACAAAAGAAGAAGTAGATAAATGTGTCGAAGCGATGAAAGATATTACGCTTGAAAATGCAGTAGGCATTTTCTTCTAGGAGGGATTTTGATGAGTAATAAAAATTTATTAGATAGTCCAGATATTCTACGTGAAATCATTATGGATCATTACCAATATCCAAGAAATCATAGCTTAGTAGAAAATAATCCTAAATATAAATTAAGACATATGGCTAGTGATAGTTGTATTGATGATATTACTGTACAAAGTGATATTGAAAATGGTGTAATCAAAGATGTTCGTTTTAGTGGTGTAGCTTGTACGATTAGTACATCTAGTACAAGTGTAATGACAGAACTATTAAAAGGAAAAACAGTTGAAGAAGCGAAAAAGATTATTCATGAATATCTAAATATGGTTGATGGCAAAGAATATGATGCTGATTTATTAGGTGAAGCAGTCATTATGAAAAATGTATATAAGCAACCTAATCGTATTAAATGTGCTAGTACGGCATGGCATGCAATGGAAGATATGATTGATGAAAGCGAGGAGAAAAAGTAATGGCAGAAGTAAAGAATGATGCTGTATTCTCGCAAGATGATTATAAATATGGCTTTAAAGATAAAGATGTTTCCATTATTGATACAGGTAAAGGTTTAACCGAAGAAATTGTAAGAAAAATTTCTGCTTATAAACATGAACCTGAATGGATGACAGAATTTAGAGTTAATGCTTTTCATGTATTTGAAAAAATGCCTATGCAAGAATGGGGACCAGATTTAAGTGATATTGATTTCCAAGATTTCACTTATTATAAGAAAGTCTCTAACGAAGCAGAAAAAAGTTGGGATGAAGTACCTGAAGAAGTAAAAAATACGTTTGAAAAACTAGGTATTCCTGAAGCTGAAAGAAAGTATTTAGCTGGTGTAACAACACAATATGAATCTGAAGCTGTATATCATAACATGCTTGATGAAGTTCAAGAAAAAGGGGTTATCTTCCTTGATATTGATAGTGCTTTAAAAGAATATCCTGATATTTTTAAGAAATATTTTGCGACAATTGTTCCAGTTACAGATAACAAATTAGCTGCTTTAAATAGTGCGGTATGGTCTGGTGGTAGCTTTATTTATGTACCAAAAGGAGTAAAACTAGAAAAACCATTACAATCTTATTTCCGTATTAATTCGGAATCTATGGGTCAATTTGAACGTTCAATTATTATCGTAGATGATGGTGCCGAATGTTCTTATGTAGAAGGTTGTACAGCACCTCAATATTCTAAAGATAGTATGCATGCGGCAGTAGTAGAAGTATTTGTTGGTAAGAATGCAAAATGTCGTTATAGTAGTGTACAAAACTGGTCAGGTAATATTTTAAACTTAGTTACAAAGAGAGCGAAAGTTGAAGAACATGGTACGATGGAATGGATTGATGGTAATATCGGATCACGTATTTCAATGAAATATCCTGCATGTATCTTAGCTGGAGAATACGCTAGAGGATTATGTATCTCTATTGCGGTAGGTTCTAAAAACCAATACCAAGATACTGGAGCAAAGATGATTCATTTAGCACCTCATACAAGTAGCTCTATTGTTTCTAAATCAATTTCTAGAAATGGTGGTATTACAAACTTTAGAGATTGGATTCGCTTTACATCAAAAGCTGATTATTCTAAAGCAAAAATTGAATGTGATACATTAATTCTAGATAAAGAATCTAGAAGTGATACAATTCCATTAAATGTGAATGAAAATGATACTTCCACAATTGAACATGAAGCGAAAGTTTCTAAGATTAGTGAAGATGAATTATTCTATTTAATGAGTAGAGGATTAAGTGAATCACAAGCTACAGAAATGATTATCATGGGATTCTTAGAACCATTTACTAGAGAACTTCCTATGGAATACGCTGTAGAATTAAA
>CAVIQY010000002.1:0-67932 GCA_963645035.1 bacterium
TACAATTACTACTAGTACACGCTGAAGATCAATTAATGGCTGCTGAAAGCTTTGGAGTTCTTGCTAAAGAATTTATCGAAGTATACAAAAAAGTTAATGCGAAATAAGTAGTTAAGAGGACGTAAAAATCCTCTTTTCTTATGCTTATTCTGATGATGATCGATACATTTTTCTGTAATCTGCAGGTGTCATATGATAATAATCATAAAATTTACGATAGAAAAATCCTTGGTTAATATAACCTACGTTTTCTGCTATTTCAGAAATAGGTAGATTAGTCGTTTTTAAGTAACTACATGCTTGCGATAATCGTTGTGCTATTAGTAATTCCTTAAAAGTTTTTCCAGTCATTTTTGTCACAAAAGAACTTAAATAATTAGGATGATATCCTAAATGTTCAGCAGTAGATTCTAAAGAAGCACTAGCGTAATTTTCTTCGATATATTTTAAAACAGATACAATTTTCTTTTTATTACTATTTATGTCTTCTTTCGATTCATCATGAAATTCTCTTAGTAAGTTACAATACAACAAAACAATCGATGAATCGATAATTTGCTCACTACAAATACTTGGAAAATAAGATTCATATAATATTGTTTTAATAATGGAATGGATGGAAGGATTATGGTTTTTAAACAATAGATATTTATTATGTTCTGATTCCTTTGATAAGGAATTCATTAGAAATGAAGTGATGATTCCTGCATCTCCTAACTTTAATAAAAAGCCATCTGTTAGATATTCTTTACGCATTTCTATCGTAATGATGATGTCATCTTTATCTAGGTATTCAATACGATGAGGAGTGTTCGTATCTAGTAAACAGATATCTCCTTGATTCATCATAATTTTTTTGTTGTTTATAAATTGAGTGCATTTCCCAGAATAAACATAAAGTAATTCTATTGTTGTATGAATGTGTTCGGGAATAAAAGTAAAACGAGATTCTTTGTGTACACACATTAAATGATTCTTTAATATCGAGCCGAAATGGAATTGATATAAAGTTCTTCCTTCAAATTCTACTTGAGGAATAGATTCATATCTCTTTGATAAAGAATGTGTTGTATCTTGTAAATGATTTAATTCTGATTCAGTATATTGAAATAAATAATCATCAAATGTATCTATTGTCATAAGCACCTCATTATCTTAAGTTTGGTCAGTGCTTATATTATAAATGGTAATTTTGATTATTTGAATATCTAGATATATTAGTAATGTAAAAATTGCAAAGCGCTTACAATTTTAACTTACGAAAGGATATAAATTATGAGTACAACAAAGTATGAAAATGAAAAACTATGTAAAGAAATACTAGAAGCTGTTGGTGGGAAAGAAAATATTAAAAATGTATATCATTGCATTACAAGATTAAGAATAGTTCCAAATAATCGTGATCTTGTGGATTTTGAACGATTAAATAAGACATCTGGAATTCTCAAAGTAATCGAATCTAGTGGACAAATTCAATGTGTTATTGGAACAACTGTTCCTGAAGTATATAACGACTTTATTGCGATTTCTGGAGTAAATTCTGGTGGTGAAGTTGCAGCAGATGAAAAAGATGAAGTGAAAGAAAAGAAGCCTAATTTATTTGTTCAAGCACTAAATACTTTATCTGCATGTGTTACACCTTACTTATATGCAATCGTTGCGGGTGGTATGATCAAGGGTATTATTTCCTTACTTACCGCAACAAACCTAGTTTCTTCTTCTAGCGATGTAATTAAAGTATTAACTGCAGTAGGTGATGCACCATTCTACTTTATGCCATTTTTAGTAGGATACGCTGCAGCTAAACGTTTTAAGGTAAAAGAAGTATTTGGTATTATGACTGCTGGAATATTAATGTATTCTACATTTATGAATCCTGCAGAAGGCGTTACAGGATATAAGTTCTTATTCTTCAATATTCCTGCATATAACTATAAGAGTTCATTATTCCCTGTAATTTTATCTGTATGGTTATTCTCTGTAGTGTTCCATTTTATCGATAAGAGAATGCCAAAGAATTTACGAATTGTATTCTCTGGTGCATTATCTTTCATTATTTCAGCACCTCTATTCTTAGCTTTCTTAGCACCTTTAGGAAATATGATTGCTAAAGGTATGACTGGTGGATTTGCTTGGTTATTTACAAATGCTGGTCCATTTGCTGGAGCTTTATTTGCAGGTATTATTCCATTAACGGTTATCTTTGGTATCAAAGGTTGGTCTGCGGTTGAATTACAAAATTTAAATACTTTAGGTTATGACTACATGTTACCTAACTTCTTCTACTCTAATCTTGCGGTTAGTGGTGCATTAATGGGATATGCTTTAAAGATGGAAAAAGGTGAAGCAAAATCAGCTGCCATTTCAACAAGTTTAGTATGTATTTTAGGTATTACAGAACCGGCATTATATGGTTATGCATTACCTGAGAAAAAGCCATTATTTGCTTGTATGGCAGGTGGAGCTATAGCTGGTGCACTTGCAATGTTATTACATGTTGTGACTTATGCTTTCTCTGCTCCTGGTATTACTTCTATCGCAACATATATGGATGGAACAAATAACTTTGCTAAGTTATTAATTGTCATGGCTGTAGCTTGGGGTTCTTCATTTGTTATTTCCTTATTAATTTCTAAGAAAGAAGCTTAGTATATGAGAAATACATTTCCGGATAATTTTTTGTGGGGAGGAGCGATAGCTTCTTCTCAAGCAGAAGGTGCATGGAATGAAGGTGGCAAAGGTATAGATACACAAGATTTACGTTACTTTGACCCTTCATGGACAAAAGAAGAAAGAAAAGAAAAAAAGAATAGAAGAATCAATAAAGAAAAGTGGACACAAGCATTAAATGATTTAGATAATACTGTAAATTATCCATTTAAGCATGGTAATGACTTCTATCATCATTATAAAGAAGATGTAGCTTTATTTGCAGAATTAGGAATGAATGTGCTTAGAACTTCGATTAGTTGGTCAAGAATCTATCCAAATGGTGATGATGAAAAACCAAATGAAGAAGGAATCCAATTCTATCGTAATCTATTCTTAGAATGTCATAAAAAAGGAATAAAAGTATTTGCGACAATGCTACATTACAATATTCCAATTCATTTAATACAAGAATATGGTGGATGGAAGAGTAGAAAAACTGTAGATTTCTATGAAAAATATGCAATTACATTATTTGAAAGATTAGGGGATTGTGTAGATTATTGGTTACCATTTAATGAATTTAACGCGGGGAAATTTAATCCATATAATGGTGTATGTTTAATCGAAGATAATGAAGAAAATTATAATCAAGCAATCTTTGATGCACTACACAATCAATTTATTGCGAATGCTAAAGCAGTACGAGCATGTCATAAGATGTTACCTGGCAAGATGATTGGGGGAATGATTGCTAGGTTTACAACTTATCCTGCAACATGCAAACCAGAAGATGTAATGCAAATGATTCTAGATGATCAATATTCAAATTGGTTCTATTTAGATGTAATGGCAAGAGGGAAATATCCTGCTTATATTGATCGTTATTTTGAAAAAGAAGGAATTACGATTAAGTGGGAAGAAGGAGATAAAGAATTACTTCAAGAAAATACAATTGATTTTGTCTCATTCTCATATTATTTCTCACAAGTTTCAACGGTTGATCAAGGTTGGGAAAAGACTAGTGGTAATCTAATTATGGCTAACAAAAATCCTTACTTAGAAACAAGTGAATGGGGATGGCAAAAAGATCCAATTGGTTTACGAATTACATTAAATCAAGTATATGATCGTTATCAACTACCTGTATTTATTGCGGAGAATGGATTAGGTGCGATAGATAAAGTAGAAGAAGATGGTTCAATTCATGATCCATATCGTATTGATTACTTAAAAGGTCATATTGAGCAAATGAAAGAAGCGATTAAAGATGGTGTAGATTTATTTGGTTACACTATGTGGGGCTTTATCGATGTAGTATCTTGCGGCTCTATGGAAATGAGTAAAAGATATGGTGTAATTTATGTGGACGCAGATGATTCTGGTAAAGGAAGTTATAATCGTAGTAAGAAGGATTCATTCTATTGGTATAAAAAAGTAATTGAATCTAATGGAGAAGATTTAGATTAAACAATTAAGGCACTTTCGGGTGTCTTTTTTGATGCTAAAAGATATCGTTTACATGAAACAGGGGAAAAAGGTGTACGTGAAACAAGGAAAAAACATGTACGTGAAACAGGGGGAAAATGTCAAAATAATAAGTAATCATGCTTGAATTTGTGATAGGTAAAATAATTGACTTATATAACAAACTTGGTTAAGAGTGTTGTAAAGTATGGGATTGATAATTTATGCAAATGAGATGTATTTAAATCAAGTGTACTTGCAAATACATAATGGAATTGCATGATACAAATGTAAAAAAGAGATGGTTTTGTCAATGTGTGTTTATGCGGTTAAGGCATTTTAAAGCATATATTGACTAATTTTATAACTCATTTATAATAATCATTGTTCTAAAACGAACAGTTCTAAACAGAACGATGGTGATATGATGAACGTAATAGATATTTTTGATGCCGGTACAGTAGTATATCAAAATCTTTTAGATTCAGTATGCAAAGAATATGATGTGACCTATATGGAGCTAGTTATTCTTTTGTTTTTAGCAAACAATCCAACAATGGATAAAGCGAGAGATATTGTGGAAAAAAGACATATAGCGAAATCTCATGCTTCGACGTCGATTCGATCATTAATAGATAAAGGATATATTGAAGGAAAAAACTTAAATGGAGATCGTAGATCTATTCATTTAACGATATTACCTAAAGCAAAAGACATCGTATTAGCAGGGCAAAATGCACAAAAAGAATATATGAATATTCTTACACAAGGTTTAGACAAAAAAGAATTAATAGAGATTAAAACTTGTATGAAGAAAATAGAAAAGAATTTATTGATGAAAGAAAAGGAGTTAGAAAATGGAAAATAAAGAATTTTTAGGAACAGAACCCATTGGTAAACTTTTATTTAAATTAGCAGTTCCAACAGTTATCGCTCAAATTATTAATATGCTATATAACATTGTGGATAGAATCTACATTGGGCATATGCCAGGAAATGGTAGCTTAGCATTAACTGGTGTAGGTGTATGTATGCCTATCATATTAATTGTTTCAGCATTTGCGGCTTTAGTAAGTAGTGGTGGTTCTCCAAGAGCTTCTATTTCTATGGGAAAAGGAGATTACGACAAAGCAGAAAAAATATTAGGTGAATGTTTTGCATTACAAGTTGTAATTTCTATTGTACTAACGATTATCTTACTTGTATTTGGTAGAAGTTTCTTACTCGCATTTGGTGCTAGTGAAAATACCATCGAATATGCTGTATCTTATATGCGTATATATGCATTAGGTACGATATTTGTAGAATTAACATTAGGAATGAATACATTTATTACAGCACAAGGTTTCGCTAAAACAGGTATGTTAACAGTATTAATTGGAGCGGTTTGTAACATCATTCTTGATCCAATCATGATTTTTGGTTTAAACATGGGTGTATCTGGTGCCGCACTAGCAACGATTATTTCTCAAGGTGTTTCTACTGTTTGGGTTATTCATTTCTTAAAATCAAATAAGAGCTTTATTCGTTTAAAGAAAGAAAACTTTAAATTAGAAAAAGACATTATTTTACCTTGTATTACTCTAGGACTAGCTTCATTTATCATGCAAGCAAGTGAAAGTATTATCTCTGTTTGCTTTAATTCTTCATTACAAAAATATGGTGGTGATATTGCGGTAGGTGCTATGACTATTTTATCTAGCGTAATGCAATTAGCAATGTTACCAATGCAAGGAATAGGACAAGGTGCTCAACCTATAGCTAGTTATAATTTTGGTGCAAAAAATAAAGACAGATTAAAACAAACATTTAAGTTATTACTAATATCTTGTTTAACTTATTCTATTCTTTTATGGCTATTTATTATGACTTGTCCAACAGTTTTCGCTTCTATTTTCTCTACAGATGCTGAACTAATTACATATACTTCAAGTGCTTTAAGAATCTATTGTGGATGTTTATTCCTATTTGGTATACAAATTGCTTGTCAGATGTTATTTGTGTCTATTGGTAATGCTGTATGTTCCATCATCGTTGCGGTATTAAGAAAGTTTGTATTATTAATTCCATTAATCTACATTATGCCTAACTTAGTGGCTGATAAAACAATTGGTGTTTATATGGCAGAACCAATAGCTGATGGTCTTGCGGTAACTTTTACAGCAATCTTATTCTTCTTTGAATTTAGAAAAGCTTTAAATAAATTAGAGGAAAATTAACTACAGAAAAAACAATGTTCTTGTGTTGTACAACAACATTGTTTTTTTGTATCTAGATAAATAAAGTGCCTAGCAAATGCTAGACACTAATAGATTAAAGATTAATTTTCTTGAAGGCTTCCCAAGGTAGTTCTTTTCTACCGAAGTGACCATAGTTTGTTGTTGTTGCGTAAATAGGTCTTCTTAAATCTAATTCGTTAATAATATTTGATACGCTGAAATCAAAATTCTTTTCTACGATATCTAATAGTTCTTCTTCAGAATATTTGCTTGTACCAAATGTATCTAATGTTACAGATAATGGTTTTGGTTTACCAATTGCATAAGATAATTCGATTTGACATTTATCACATAAACCATTCGCAACTAAGTTTCTGCATACATAACGAGCATAATATGCAGCACTTCTATCTACCTTAGTTGGATCTTTACTAGAGAAACATCCTCCACCAATAGGAGCGTATCCACCATATGTATCGACTACAATCTTACGACCTGTTGTGCCTGAGTCACCCCAACTACCACCTAAGATAAAGCTACCAGATGGATTGATGAAATATTTTGTGTTTTCATCTAAGTATTTTTCTTCGACGATAGGTTTGATGACTTTTTCAAGAACTAAATCATGAATTTCTTCTTGTGTAATATCTTTTGTATGTTGTGTAGAAACGACAATTGTATCGACTCTCTTTAATACACCATTGTCATATTCAACTGTAACTTGTGTTTTACCATCAGGTCTTAAACGTGGATCTTCTCTTCTTACTTTTTCAAGTTGCTTAGCTAGCTTATGAGCACAATTGATGGCATAAGGCATATATTCTTCAGTTTCATTAGAAGCATAGCCAAACATAATACCTTGGTCACCAGCTGAAAGTTCATCATGAGCTACAGCACTATTAATTTCAGAAGATTGTTTGTTTACTTTTACTTCGACATGATATTCTTCATCATAACCAATATCTTTTAATACTTTTTTAGCAATAGCTTCATAATCAATGTTCGCTGTTGTTCCAGCTTCACCATAAACAAGAATTAAATCATCTTTAATGGTAGCTTCAACTGCCATATGCGCATATGGATCTTGACGAAGAGCTTCATCAAGGATACTGTCGGCAATTAAGTCACATACCTTATCTGGGTGACCACTCGTTACCGATTCACTTGTAAAAAATCTTTTAGACATAATAAAAACTCCTTCCTTGTCTATCTTGTACCAACTTAGAAAGAGTTTAGAAATGGCTCTTTCTTTATCGCTGTCAGCATTACCACCTTGCTTAATGTAGGTTGGTATGAGGTTATGAGCTGACCCTCTACCTCATTCTTGATAAAAGACAACTATATTATTCTCAATTTATGTGTATTTGTACATATACAAAAATAAGAAAATGTAGCATAGACCTTAATGTTTACTATTATTAACAAAATTGCGTAAAATGTTTATAATAGTAAACACTAGAGGTGCATACATGAAAAAAGCAGCATATAACTTAATGCCTAAAACAGAAAAAATATTATGTACAATGGGCGAACAGATTAAATTAGCAAGATTAAGGAGAAATTTGACAATACAACTAGTTGCTGAAAGAGCAGGAATTAGTAGAGCAACAGTATGGAAAATTGAAAAAGGTGATCCTTCTGTAGCAATGGGAATGTATGCTGTTGTATTGATGGCATTAAATGGTTTGGATAAAGATTTATTGCTTATTGCAAAAGATGATGAACTAGGTAGAACGTTACAAGATTTGAATTTAAAGCCAGGAAGAAGGGCAACATGGAGGAATAAAAAATGAATATAAACCAAAAGACAATTTATGTATTTGATAATTTCAGTTTTGTTAAGCCAATTCTTCTTGGAAGACTATATGTTGATGTTTTAAGAGGGCAAGAAAATTATTCTTTTGAATATGATACAGAGTGGTTAAATGAAACGAAATGTTCTGTAAGTTTAGATCCCGATTTAATTCCGTATTTAGGAAGACAATTTCCAAAAGATAATCAAATGTTTGGTGTATTTTCAGATGCTTCACCAGATAGATGGGGAAGAACTTTGATGAATAGACGAGAAAGAGAAATAGCAAATAATGAAAATAGGAAACCTCAAAAATTACATGAGAGTGATTATTTGATTGGCGTATATGATGAAACAAGAATGGGAGGACTGCGATTTAAATTGGATTTAGATGGTCCTTTTCTATCGAATGATTCTGATTCATCTGTACCACCATGGACGACTTTAAGGAGTCTAGAAGAAGCGTCACGTAATTATGAGAAAGATGAAAATGATAATAAATGGCTAAATCAATTGATTAAACCAGGCTCTTCACTTGGTGGAGCAAGACCTAAAGCAAATGTAGTAGATACACAAGGACAGTTGTGGATTGCAAAGTTTCCTTCTAGAAATGACACGAATGATGTGGGGGCTTGGGAAAAAGTTGCAAATGATTTAGCAAAAATGGTTGGGTTAGACATTCCAGAATCTAAACTAGAAAAATTTTCGAATTTGGGAAGTACTTTTTTAGTGAAAAGATTTGATCGATTAAAAGATAAACGAATTCATTTTGCTTCAGCTATGACATTACTAGGGAAAAAAGATGGAGCTTCTTCACAGGATGGGACAAGTTATCTAGAATTAGCTGAATTTATAAAAACATATGGTGTCTGCCCAAAAAATGATTTGATAGAACTATGGAAGAGAATTGTATTTAATATGGCTATTTCAAATACAGATGATCATCTAAGAAATCATGCGTTTATATTAGAAGAAAAAGGATGGAAATTATCTCCTTTGTATGATGTAAATCCTGTTTCCTATGGAAATGAATTATCTTTAAATGTAACGGAAGACGATAATCGGATTGACCTCCATCTAGCTTTAGATGTTGCACGCTCTTTTGGAATTGCTAATGATGAAGCAAAATTAGAAATAAATCATATTTTAAACATTGTTAAAAATAATTGGGAACAGTTAGCTCTAAAATATGGTTTAACTAGAAATCAAATTTTAAATATGAAAGATGCTTTTCGTTTGTGCAATGAAAATAATAAATTGGAATATGAATAAGAGAAGAATGCTAAATTAAGCAAAAGTTAAAGACATTCTTCTTTTGCTTTTCTGAATTGAAGTATAATAAGATTATGAAAATTAATTTAAGTGAACAAACAAAAGAAAATATCAAAGCATATACCTTATCAGGTATACTCATCGTGATTGCATTTTTCATTCTAAAGAATGCATCGGTTATCTTGAGTTTCTTATCTAGTTTTTGGAACACTTTAATGCCATTCGTGTTAGGTTTTGCATTTGCATTTATTTTGATTCCATTGAGGCGGATTATTGAAAATGAATGGTTTAAGAAACTAAACTGGACAAAGAAAACAAAAAGGAATGTTGCAGTACTAATTTCAATGATTATTTTTGCAATTGTTATTGCAAGTTTCTTCATTGTTTTAATTCCACAACTTGTATCTAGTATCAAAACATTAATTAGTTCATTTGATGGATATGTCACAACATTTACTTCTTTCTTTGAAAAATTTGAAATTCAAGAAGAATATAAAACAATATTTGATAGCTTGATCAATGCTTTAGAAAACTTCTTTAATTCTCTTGTTTCAGGAGAAAAGAATGTCATTAGCACAATTGTTAGTTATTCTGTATCCTTTATTTCTAGTGTATTTAATGTCTTTATTGCCTTAATTATTGCAGTATATCTACTTGTAGATGAAGAACGATTTAAGGATCAAATTAGCAGAGTAGTAAGAGCTGTATTTGGAAAGAGAATTTCTAAAAATATATTTTATGTATCAATATTGACATCGAAAATGTTTAATAGCTTTATTTTTGGTAAAGCATTAGATTCCTTAATTATTGGTATTATTTGTTGGATTGGTACCGCAATATTACGTATGCCTTATGCAACATTAATTTCGTTTATTGTTGGTTTAACAAATATGATTCCTGTATTTGGACCATTTATTGGAGCGATTCCATGTATATTTATCTTGTTATTTATTAGCCCAATAAAAGCGTTAGAATTTACAATATTTGTATTTGCTTTACAACAAGTAGATGGAAATATTATTGGACCAAAGATTTTAGGAGATTCATTAGGACTACCTGCACTTTGGGTTATGTTTGCGATTATTGTTGGTGGTGGCTTATTTGGAATATTAGGTATGTTTTTTGGTGTACCACTATTCTCTGTTATTTATGTATTAATCCGTGATGGAGTGAATAAGAAATTGAAAGAGGAGGAATGAGATGGAAGCGATTAAAGAAAGAAAAGATAATGATCCTAAGTATATGTGGGATCTAACACCATTATTTAAAAATGATGAAGAATGGGAAAATGAATTAAATGCATTTGATGAAAAAGTAAATGCATTAGTAGAATTTCAAGGAAAATTAAAAGATGCTAGTACGATTCATGAATTCTTTACACAAGAAACAAGTGTAATGCGTACTTTTGAAGATTTATTCTGTTATGCATCATTAAGAAGAAGTGAAGATACAAGAGCGAAAGAAGCACAACAAATGTATTCTAAAGCAATGGGAAAATACGTTTATTTATTAAGTGCTCTTTCTTTTGCAGAACCAGAAATATTAGCTTTATCTAAAGAAGAATTAGAAACAATCGCAAAAGATGAAGTGATGAAAGATTATGCATTCGCTTTTGAAAAATTGATGAGTCAAAAACCACATACTTTATCTTCTAGTGAAGAAAAGTTATTAGCTTCTTTTGGAGAAGTAATCAGTTCACCAGGACAAATTGCGGATAACTTACAAGATGCAGATTTAGTTTTTGATAGCGTAAAAGATGGTGAAGGAAAAGAAGTAGAATTAACAGGCTCAAATTATATTGCTTTACAAAGTTCATCAGATAGAGAACTACGTAAGAATTCATTTAAGAGTTATTACAAGACATATAAACAACATATTAATACTTTTGCGGCTACATATAGTGCAAATGTAAAAGCTGCAGTAACAGAAGCGAGTGTTAGACATTATGATTCTTCTAGAGATATGTCATTATCACAAAATCATATTCCACTATCTGTTTATGATAACTTAATTGATACAGTACATAAATTTATGCCATTAATGTATCGTTATGAAAAGCTAAGAAAAGAAATTTTAAACTTAGATGAACTTCATTACTATGATTTATATGCTCCTTTAGTAAAAGGAATTGATAAGAAATATACTTATGAAGAAGCACAACAAATGGTTCTTGATGCGGTAAGTGTATTAGGCGAAAACTATACAAATGTAGTAAAGAGTGCATTTAAAGAAAGATGGATTGATGTATATCCAAATAAAGGTAAGAGTGGTGGAGCATATAGTAGTGGTACATATGATTCAAGACCATATATCATGACAAACTTTACCGGTACTTTAGATAGTGTATCGACAATTGCACATGAAATGGGTCACTCACTACATACATGGCATTCAAATCAAAATCAACCTGCTCAATATGCTATGTATACATTGTTTGTTGCGGAAGTAGCTTCTACTGTAAATGAGAATCTATTAATTGAACAATTATTAAATAAGACTACAGATGATCCTGTCACAAGATTATCTTATTTAAATCAATATCTAGAAGGATTTAAGGGTACTGTATATCGTCAAACTATGTTTGCTGAATTTGAAAAAGAAGCGCATGCAATGGCAGAAAGAGGAGAACCACTTGATCCAAGTAGCTTAAATGCATTATATGCTAGATTAATCAAAGAATACTTTGGTGATGAACTAGTAGTTGATGATGAAGTGCAATATGAATGGGCTCGTATTCCTCATTTCTATCGTCCTTTCTATGTATATGTATATGCTACAGGTTATTCTACAGCAGTAGCTTTATCCGAAGGTATTCTTCATGAAGGTGATGCTGCGGTAAAACGTTACTTAGAATTCTTATCTATGGGTGGTAGTGCTTATCCACTAGATGAGCTAAAACATGCAGGTGTAGATTTAACTACTCCATTACCAATAGAAACAGCATTAAAGAAATTTGAAAAAGTATTAATTGATGCGGAAGAAACATATAAAGCATTAAATAATAAATAGGTGATTTATGGCATACCAAAATTATGTTTTTGATGCTGGAAAAGTTCTAATTGATTACGATATAGACAATGTAATTCGTCATTATACAAGTGATCCTAGTATCATTAGAGAAGTAGAATTAATTACTTTTGAATCTGGTGAATGGATTCAACTTGATGCAGGTCTAATGAGTGAAGAAGAAGGCTTAGAAGAAATACTAAGACATGCTAGTAGTGATGAAGTAAGAGAGATTACAAAGAAATGTTTTTGGGATTGGCATAAATATAATATGCGTCCTAAAGAAGGTATGGCTGAGTTACTACAAGACTTAAAACAAAGAGGAAAGAAATTGTATGTTCTCTCTAATGCGAGTGTTCGTTTATTAGAATGTTATAAGGATTATTTACCTAGACCAGATTTATTTGATGGTGTCTTATTTTCAGCAACAGTGAAATATATTAAACCACAACAAAAAATCTATGAGATATTCTTTGAACAGTTTTCTTTGAAACCAGAAGAATGTTACTTTGTGGATGATCGTAAAGGAAATATTGTTGGTTCTAGAGAAGCAGGTATGGAAGGATATGTTTTTGATGGTGATGTAGAAAAGCTAAAGAATTTCATCTATCAAAATGAAAATTGGCAAAAATAATATATTTGTCGTATAATCACATTAAAGCGTTAAAAAAAGACTAGTAACTATCTAGAAGATCTAAGAGAGAAATACAGGTGCTGAAAGTATTTTGTTTGGAAGATAGTGAATTCACTTTTTGAGTGGGACTAATCCTCCCCGTAGTTCTTCGTTACAGACAAATTAAGTGCGTGTTTTTAACACGAAATAGGATGGTACCGCGCGAGATGCGTTCCTGTATAGGGATGCATCTTTTATATTTTTTAGGAGGAAAGTATGGACGAGAAGATTGAACAAGTGCAAAAAGAAGCGATTGAAGCGATTGAAAATGCCCAAAATATTGAAGAATTAAAAAATATTCGTATCCAATATCTTGGCAAAAAAGGTAGTATTCAAGCTTTAATGGCAATGATGAAAGACTTAAGTAAGGAAGAAAAACCTGCTTTTGGTCAAAAAGTAAATGTATGTAAAACAGCAGTTACAGAATGTTTAGAAGAAAAACAAGCTAAGTTAGAAGCTAGTGCATTATTAACGAAATTAGAAGAAGAAAAAATTGATATCACATTAGCTGGCGATAAGATGAGTGTAGGAACAGTTCATCCACTTCATTTAATCCAACAAGAAATTGAAGATTTATTTGTTGGTATGGGTTATAAGATTGCGGAAGGACCAGAAGTAGAATTAGATCACTACAACTTTGAATTAGCAAATATTCCAAAGGATCACCCTGCAAGAGATATGCAAGATACATTTTACATTGATCCAAACACATTATTAAGAACACATACTACAGCAATGCAAATGAGAGAACTTGAAAAAGCAAAAGGACAAGTTCCTATTAAATTAATTTGCCCAGGTAAAGTATACAGACGTGACGATGATGATGCGACACATAGCCATCAATTTATGCAATGTGAAGGTTTAGTAGTTGGTGAAAATATCACTTTAGCTGATCTAAAAGGAACACTAGAATTCATGGCTAATGCAATGTTTGGTGAAGGTAGAACAGTTCGTTTTAGACCTAGTTATTTCCCATTTACAGAACCATCAGTAGAAGTAGATGTAAGTTGTCCATTCTGTAATGGTAAAGGTTGTAATGTATGTAAAGGATCAGGTTGGATTGAAATTCTAGGTGCAGGTATGGTACATCCTCATGTATTAGAAATGAATGGATTTGATTCTGAAAAATATACAGGATTTGCCTTTGGTGTAGGACTAGAGAGAGTCGCAATGCTTAAGTATGGTATTGATGATATTCGTAATTTCTATACAAATGACAGTCGTTTCTTAAGTACATTCGATCGTTTTGATTAATTGGGAGGAAATATAAGATGAAGTTAAGTTATAAATGGTTAAGTGAATATGTAGATTTACATGATATTACTCCCGAAGAGTTAGCGAATAAAATGACTACTGCTGGACTTGAAGTGGAAGGAATTGAACCTGTAGCTCAAGGAACAGGACTAGTTATTGGTGAAGTATTAGAATGTACAAATCATCCAGATAGTGATCATTTACATATTACACAAACTAGAATTGGTGATAAGCCTGAAGATGTATATCAAATTGTTTGTGGTGCGCCAAATTGCCGTAAAGGATTAAAAGTTATTGTTGCGACAAATGGTGCTGAATTACCTGGTGGTAAGATTGTTGCAAAACCTGTTCGGGGCCAAGAAAGTAATGGTATGTTATGTGCCTTATTTGAACTTGGCGTAGATAAACATTCTTTAACAGAAGCACAATTAAGTGGCATCGAAGAATTACCAGCAGACGCTCCAGTTGGAGAAACAAAAGTATTAGAGTATCTAGGCTTAGATGATACGATTCTTGATGTTTCTTTAACACCTAATAGAGCTGATTGCAGTGCAATGTGGAATATGGCTAAAGAAGTTGGTGCGATTTTACATCGTGAAGTAAAGTGGCCTAACTATGAAGGTAAGAGTGATGAAGGTAGTGCAACTGATTTTAAGATTAGCTTAGAAACAGAAAAATGTTCTACATATTATGGTAAGGTTGTAAAACATGTTAAGGTAGGACCTAGCCCTAAATGGATGGTAAATTACTTACATGCGGCAGGAATGAATTCTATTAATAACGTAGTAGATATTTCTAACTTCGTTATGTTAGAAACAGGACAACCTCTTCATTATTACAATTATGCAAAATTACCTCATCATGAAATTACAGTAGTAGATGATCGTGAATTAAAGATTACAGCATTAGATGGTGTAGAATTCCCTGTTCAAAAAGAAGATATCTTAATTACAACTGGTGGTGAAGCTACAGGTATCGCTGGTATTATGGGTGGCGAAGAAAGCATGATTGATGAAAGTACAGATAGTATTTTCATTGAAGCAGCACAATTTAATCCAGTTAATATTAGACGTACTTCTATTCGTTTAAATCTAATTACTGAAGCAGCACAAAGATTTACAAAGGGCATTGAACCTCTTGCGATGAAAAAAGCGATGGATCGTTCAATTCAATTATTAAAAGAATATGCTGAAGCAGATGGATTAGAAGAAACAGTTGTAGTTGGTAAAAATGATTACAAAGAAGTTACAGTTACAGAAACATTAACACATTGTAATAACTTATTAGGTACATCATTTACAATGGAACAAGTTAAAGATGTTTTAGAATCATTAGATTTTAAACCAGAAGTTAATGGGGATGAAATTGTTTCTCATATTCCTTCATATCGTACAGATATTGAAAGAGCTGCAGATATTGATGAAGAAGTAATTCGTTTAATTGGATTTGATTCTTTAGGATCTACACTTCCTTATATGGCCGCAACAGTAGGTAAGTTATCCCCAATTCAAAAGTTACGTAGAACAGTAACATCATTAATGAATGGCTTTAATTTAAGTGAGATTGTTACTTATACATTAGTAAATGATGAGTTTGTTAATGATACATTCATGCCTGCAGGAGAGCCAATTGCTTTAGCTATGCCAATGAGTGAAGCGAGAAAATATATCCGTACAGGACTAATGAATAGTGTATTAGAATGTGTTCAATATAATGAAGCACATCAAAATACAAATAATAACTTCTTTGAAATTTCTTGTGTATATGGAAAAGATGTTCAAGATGAAAGATTAGCAGTTGTATTAGATGGCAGTCTTGTAGATGATCCTCTACATAAACGTGAAACAAAAGGTGATTTCTATGCATTAAAGGGAATTTTAATGACAATGCTAAATAAATTAGGATTTACTTCATCTAGAATTCAAATCAAAGAAAACACAAAAGATGTAGAACATTTCCATCCATATCGTAGTGCTGAAATTTACTTAGATAAAAAACTATTAGGTGTATTTGGTGAAGTTCATCCAGTATATGCGAAGAAATATGATTTAAAACATGTTGTATATGGTGAAATCTCTATCTATCCATTAGTTGAAGCGAAGAAGGGTAAATTACATTATTCTGCTTTAGATAAATATCCAAGTGTATCAAGAGATATTGCCTTAGTTATTGATCAAAGTACAAGTGCTGAAAAGATTCTAGATACAGTAAGAAGAGCAGGTAAGAAATTAGTGAAATCTCTAGAAATATTCGATGTATATGAAGGAGAACATGTAGAAAAAGGTAAGAAATCTATTGCCTTACATATTGTTTACCAAGCTAGTGATCATACATTAAATGAAGAAGAAATTACTACAGTTCATAACACAATATTAAGTGATTTAAATACAAAACTTAACGCTGAACTAAGAGCGTAAAATGAAAAGATACTACTCAATCGAGTAGTATCCTTTTTTTTGTACATTATCTACTGGCATGACGCATTTGTTTATTTTGATACATTTTTTGATCAGCGATAATTCTTAGTTTTGATTCGTCATCTGTTTCAGTAGGATAAATCGCATATCCACAACTTGTACCAACATTTAATGTAATATCATCAAATATATAAGGTTTTTCAATCATGTCATGAATACGAGTAATCACTTTTTCTGCAAATTCAACTGAAGATTGATTGAAGATGATTGTAAATTCATCACCACCGATACGGAATACATAGTCATCACTTCTAGTACATTGTTGTAAACGCTTGGCAACTTCTTTTAATAGCTTATCACCAACATCGTGACCATATGTATCATTGACATCTTTAAAATGATCTAAATCCAAATAGAATAGGGTAAATGCATGGTTTTCTAATGCTTTCTTATGAAGTGTTGTACTAAAGAATCTTTCATTAAATAAACCAGTTAAACCATCACTATTCGCAAGATTTTCTAATTCATGTTGTTCACCAATATCTTGTCCAATTAACATGATTTTGGTGACTACACCATTTTCAAATTCTAGAGGAATGACATTCATCATTAAGAAGATATTTTCTGTTCGCTTTGCATATTCAATTTTTAAGATATCATTTGAAGATTTGATTACACTTTGAATATGTTCTGTCTTTAATATGTCATAAATTTTTACATAATTTGGATCATTTAAGACAACATATCGCTTAGAAATATCATTAATTAAATCATCGTATTTACCAGTTTTATCATATAGAGAATTAGACTCTTGCCCATAGTATTCATAGGTATCATTCTTTAAGTTTCCTACAGCATATCTTGTGACAATTTGTTTGAACCCTGTAAGTAAAGCTTCTTTCCATTCTGATTGAGAATATAAACGGTTATTTTCTAGTATTGTCTTTTGTAATTTATTTTCTTGAACATCGATTTTGGATTTTGTTTTTAAATGAATCATCCAAATAAATAAAGCTGATGCGAAAATCGTTAAAGCTAAGATAGATAATAGTGTAATTGCTTGTACTTGAATTAAAACGCCATTTACACTATTAATATCTACCATCGCAATAATTGTCCAATCATCGATACCAACAGGAATAGAGATTAGATAATAGTCTTTTTTGTTATAAGAAACTTTAATACTCGCTTCTTCAAAGGATTGAATTTGTTGCTCGAAATATGCACTACTATGTTCTGTTTGAAAATAGAAATTATCATTCATATAAGAATAGAAATTAGGGACGAAATCCGTAATTTCAGTCTTTTCTTCTAGTGCTAAAACAACATCTCCATTTGAATTAACAATATAACTATCACTTTTTCTTTTGGCATTAGATGCGTTAATTACATTTCTTACGGTGTCAGAATTATAACTAACCGCAATACCATTAAATGTGACGCCATTGTATGTGATTGGTTTATTTAAAGGTCTTGCAAAAACAGTTTTACGTTGATTATTCGTAGACATATATGTTGAAATAACGGGTTTTTGTTCCTCATACATTTCATTAAAAATATTCACGATATTGTCAACGGTACCATTTCTTGAAGAAGCAGTTAAAAAGTCTCCATTTTCATTAAATAAATAGAAATCACTAACTTCCCATGAGTCTTTATCATAGGCTAATTCTTTCCAGATAGATATCGCTTCATCAGCATCATCAATTGTTTCTAAACGGTTATTCCAATCGGATAATAAATTCCAATTTCGCTGTACGAATTGTGTGAAAGTAGTATTAATTTGTTCATATGTTGAAATTAAACTGTCTGTACCTTCAATATAGATTAGGTTTTGAATATATTTCTGGTAGGCAATAAAAGAAATAAGTTCAAAGAATATAAAGACGGTAACGATAAAATAAAACTTCTTTTTCTTCATAATGCCTCCCACTTGCTAAAATTTTACATAAATAATTCGGATTCACCAAGAAAAAAATCTATAGAATTCTTATTGTTTTTAACAATGTTTTTTACTTATGCTTGTTTATTCCTTTTCTTGTAGTAAGTTAGTCCACCAAATACAGCTAATAAGATAATAACCACTAATGCAACTGTACTACTACCATTTCCAAAAATACTTCCTGTTTCGCTTACTTCTTCGTTAACTTCTTCATTTTGTACATTGCTATATACAGCTGTAAGTTCTAAATCATCAGTTAAGGAATCAGCTTTTAATGTTTCACCATCAACAGTGATATCTTCAGGAATGTTTTGCCATTCGACAAATGTTTTTCCTTCAACACTTGGTGCTTGTAATTCAAATGCATCCGTAGTATTAAATTCTAATATTTGTATGTCTAATACAGTTCCTTCTTCATTTACTAGATTTAGCGTTACAGTATGAATTTCTTCAACAAGATCTTCGTTAGGCTCAGGTGAAGCAGTTTCTTCAGGTAACTCACTTTCTACAGTAGCTGTTATTTCAGCTTCTTCAGTTGTCTCTATTTTTTCTGCATCTTGAGTAGGATCACTAGTTATAGAAGGGGCAGTTTCTAATAATGCAGTATCTTGATTACTTGCTTCAGCGATGATTACATTATTTCCTTTTACAATAGATAGCGTTTTAGCACTATCATCATAAGATAGCCCATTTTCACCACGTTCGTTTCCATTCAACTTATATATTTTTCGAGAATCACTAGTTTGATTCTTTGCCATAACACGCTTACCAGTGATGACTAGGCCAATAGAACTAGATGAATCAGGTGCACTAAGAATATAAGCATCTGAAGCAACACCGGTTTGTAAATACAAATCTGCATCGACTTTATTGAATGAATCATAATTATTCTGGATGATAATTTTACCTTTTAAAGTAATATCATTCATTGAATCAACTTCTAATGCACCACTTTTTCCCGAAAGTGTCGTATTTTCTTCGATAGTAGTATTCTCAAGAGTAAATCCATCATTATTGACATAGATTGCACTACCAACATAGGCAGAGTTTCCTTTAAATAAACAATTCGATACAGTGATATTTTCTTGTTCAACGTCAATTGCACCACCTGTTTTGCCAACATTTTCGATAAATGAGATTCCTTGAATTAATCCTTTATTTTTCGTGAGTACACTTTGATTAATCATTATGGCACCACCATCGCCACCATTTAGATAGGTATTATAGCGAACATAGCCAGTGTTATTGCTAGAAATCAATTCAAAATCGGTTGTATCAAACCAAATTGTAGATTCATTATTGACCACATTATGATCAATGCAACTATTGTCTAATTTGATTGTTGTAAATGTTCCAGAAGAGTAGAATCCTGAACCGTTGCCATCAGTATAGTTATAAGAAATTTGCGAATCAATCATATCAATGGTTGCACTCTTATCATCTACATAAATGCCAGCACCACCCTCTGTACTTTTGTTATAGCTGATTTGAGCTAGATTTGTCATTTTGAGTGTGTCACCATCACCATCCATATAGACGCCACCACCATAACCATCTGTTCCCCATGAATCTTCAGCATAGTTACCAGAAATCGCAACACAATTTAGATTTAGTGTTGAACCTTCTTTCATGTGGATACCGCCACCACCATTGGTACTAGCACCACCAGTAATAAGTCCACCACTAGTTATCGTTACTTTTGTAGTTCCATCTTGAGAATAACCATTTACATTAAAGACAGTATTACTAGCTTTTGAACCGTTTAAATTTAGTGTCGCTCTTTTTTCAACTTTAATGACTTCACCATTTGTTTTAGCACTAGATAAGTTTCTTGAAATCTTATGACCATTCATTTCTACCGTAGCACTTCTACCTTCAATTAATACTAAACGGCTAGATATGTTCCAATCGCATTGCATTACAATGGATACACCATTTTGTGCTGCACTCCATGCCGAATCGATGGAAGTATATGTTTTTGTGCCATCTTCACTAGTTGCGTAAATCGTTTCTGCTTTAGCACTTATTGGAAAAATGAATAAAATAACCGCAATGAAAATACAATATATATTTTTTCTCATGTAATCCCTCTATTTCTAATAAATTTGTTTATTGAATCTTCTTTTTCTTGTAGTAAGTTGTACCACCGATAGCGGCTAATAGGATAACTACAATTAATGCAACAGTAGTATTTCCATTTCCAAAGATACTACCTGTTTCGCTTGACTCTTCTACTTGTGCTTCACTATATACAGCAATAAGTTCTAGATCTTCTGTTAAAGAATCAGCTTTCAATGTTTCACCATCAACGTTGATATTTTCAGGAACGTTTTGCCATTCTACAAATGCTTTACCTTCGACACTAGGAGCTTGTAATTCAAATACATCTATTGAATAAAATTCCATTTGTTGTGTGTCTAATACATTACCTTCTTCATCAACTAGATTTATCGTAACTATATGGATTTCTTCAGCTAAAGGCATGTCGTTATCACTATCTGTATAAACAACAGTTAATTCAATATCTTCTGTTAAGTTATTTGATGTAATTACATCGTTATCTACTGTTAATCCTTCAGGAACATAACGCCATTCTACAAATGTTCTATTATCAATAGCTGGTGCTAGTAATGAGAATGTTTCGTTAGCATTAAATGATAGTGTTTCTGTTTCAGTCCATGTACCAGATTCGTTTGTTTTATTTAATGTAACAGTACGCGTTTCTATTTCAGGATCTTCTGTAGTTTCTGCTGTTTCTGTAGCTTCAACTAGAGCACCTTCAGTAGGGGTAGTTTCATTAAGCAAGTTATCTTGATTACTAGCTTCAGCAACAATTACACCACTTGTTCCTTCTTTAATGGATATTGTTTTAGCACTATCATCATAAACAATTTCGTTCTTTCCAAATGGATTGCCATTTAAGAAATAAACATTTTGCATATCACTATTTTGATTTTTAGCCATTACACGATTACCAGTAATAACTAGTCCAACACGACTAGACGCATCAGGGGCACTAAGAATATATGCATCTGAAGCAATACCAGTCTGTAAGCATAAATCAGTATCTGTATTTGATTCTAAGTTATGATTGTTTTGAATAATGACTTTACCTTTTAGGTTAATATCATCTAAAGAATCAATATAAACTGCACCATAATCTTCATCTTCAATTGTGTTATTTTCAATAGTTGAGTTTTCAAGAGTGAAGTTATCATTATCTACATTAATTACACCTGATTCACAAGTGTTATTTGTGAAAGTACAATTAGATATAACGATATTTTCTTGTGCTATTTTGATGATTTGTCCTTCAGTAGCGACATTATCATTGAATGTAAGACCACTGATTTTTCCTTTGTTTGTAGTAAATACAACAGAATTACATCTAATTGCTGCAGCGTTAGAAATATATTTATTTTTATTACCAGTGATATAGCTGTTGCATTTATCGGAAACTACTTCAAAATCTGTATGGAAGAAGTACATTGCACCACCACTACTTTTAGAAACGTTATAGGCAAAAGAACTGTTATCCATAGTTACTTTTGTATGTAAATCATCAGAATAAAGACCACCACCATAGTAAGCATAATTGTTAGAAATAGTAGAATCACACATTTTAATCGTAGCGTATTCATCATCAGCGTAGATACCACCACCATTGACTTCTGCTATGTTATAGCAAATTTTTGTGGCAGTCATATCAACGGTGTCATTATCACCATCCATATAAATCGCACCACCATAACCATCAGATCCTAATGATTTTACAGAGTTATTACCAGCAATTGATACAAAGTATAAATTAAGAGTAGAACCTGCTTTCATGTGGATACCACCAGCACCGTTAGAGCTATAACCACCAGTAATTAAACCACCTGATTGAATTGTTACATCTTTATAATCTTCAGAATCGAAGCCATCATAACCTTTAAATGTAAAATTTGTATAAGAGGCTAGGGCACCATTTAAATTTAGCTTTGAATTTTCTTTAAGTATAATTACTTCACCATTTGTTTTTGAACTAGTTAAATTTCTTGAAATCTTATGACCATTCATTTCAACTGTAGCTTTTTTGCCTTCGTCTAAAACTAAACGACTTGAAATGTTCCAATCACATTGCATTACAATAGGTTCGCCATTTTGTGCAGCATTCCATGCTGCATCAATGGATGTGTAAGACATTTTTCCATCACTACTTGTAGCATAAACTGTTTCTGCTTTAGCAATGATAGGTGAAAAGAATAAGCCTAAGGCAATTAAAATCGTATTTATCTTCTTAATCATTTGAATACCTCTTTCTTTTTGATTATTGAATTTTTTCTTGTAATAAGTTAGTCAGCCAAACGTAATGAATAGACTAATTATGATTAGTGTAACAGTAGTATTTTCTTTGCCAAAAATACTTCCTGCTATACTTGATTCTTCATTTTATACAGCTGTGAGTTATAAATCTTCAGCTAAATTTCTTGAAATTTTATTATCATTCGTTTCAATCGAGATAATTTACCTTCGCCTAATATTAAACGACTTGAAAGGTTCCAATCGGCTTGCATAATGTTACGTTTACTATTTTTAGTAGCGTACCATGCGTCATCGATTGAAGTGTAAGACTTTTTCCCATCATTACTATTTGCATAAATAATTTCTGCTTTTACGCAAAATGATGATAGAAATATACCGATTATCATTAGGATATTAGAGACTATTCTATTCATATATTTATCCCTCTTTAATTATACTCTATATAATAAGGATAGACTATAACTTTTTAGGACATGTTCTGTTGTGAATTTCTGCGATTTTATGCATAAAAAAATCTCAGTAGTGGGGATTACTGAGATTTCATCTTTCTATGATAAGAAAGGGAGGGAGTCAGGTGTGTTAGTTCATCTGACAGTTATTAGGATACAGCAAATGAATGAAAGAAAAGTGCATTCTATGTGAACGATTTGTGAAGAATTTTGTGAATTTATGTTACATTAGTGTTATGAATAAATTTAGTGAACGTATATATTACATGATGCATGATGATACAAATGATGAGCCTTATCTTTTCTATATCAAAGGAGACCGTTTTAGTATTCAAATTGATGCTGGTAATTCTCCAAAAAGTTTTAGAAAATTTGAAGAAATCCAAGAAACAGAACATCTAGATCAACCTAGTTTACTTGTATTAACACATTGGCATTGGGATCATACATTTGGTTTAGTAAGTGCTAAATGTCCTGTTTTAGCGACGAAGAAAACGCAAGAATATTTAAATGAAGTCCATAATTGGAAATGGACAGAAGAAGAGATGCAAGAAAGAATTAAACAAAAAAAGGATATTCCTTTCTGCTATGAAAAAATGCATGTAGAATATCCAGATATTTCTAAAATTCAGACAAGAAGTGCTGATATTGTGATTGATTCAACTGTATCAATAGATTTAGGTGGTATCACTTGTAAGCTTATTCCACACGATTCGCCACATACTAGAGATGCGCTATTCATCTATATTCCTAGTGAGAAAGTACTTATTGGTGGCGATGCTGAGTATGAAGACTATTACGATAATGATTCAAAATATGATTTGAGTCGTTTAAGAGATTTTATTTCTTTTGTTTCATCAATTGATTTTGAATACTATCTTCATGGCCATGATGATCTCTATCTAACAAAACAACAATTGCTAGATAAGCTTAATGCTCATCTAGTGTTCTAGGTTATCTTTTTTAAGATAACCATCTTTTTTTAAGAAGAAAAGAATTGGGATATACGTTAGTATTGGTAGAACAATGCCAGTATAAGGATTAGCTGATTGTACTAAGCTATTATAAATAGCGTGATAAATGATAGAAATAGATAATACTGCAAATAATCCTGTATAAAGTAATTTCTTTTGTGTTTTGATATAAATTAGTCCATTACCAATAATTAGACAACAAACTCCATGCATAAGTGCTGATCCAAAACCTCGAATAAATGCCCAAAGAATAGAAACACTATCTACATAGATGACTAGAGACCATACATTTTCTAATAAAGCAAAACCTATACCAATAGCCATAGATATCCCTAAGATATCTTGTTTATTATTAGAAATAAATAAGGCATAAAAGGCAATAGGAATCGCTTTTAATATTTCTTCAATAATTGGTGTAATTGTTGTTGTGGCATAAATCCAATCTTCTGTAATGGAATAGGCAATAATCGGATTAATTTCTGATGCTAAAAGACAAACGGTCATTCCTAATATTAAGAAAAGAACTAATCTTTTTGACTTTTTTTCTAATAGCCAAGTCATCATAAATAAAGGAATCGTCATGGAGATAAATAAGATATAAACTAAATTTTCCATTGTTTTAAACTCCTTGCGATAAAGTGAGTAAGCAAAAGACAAAATAATATTGTTAAAATACAAGATAGCGTTGGTTTATTTTCTAATATTTGTGTGTTCATACCAAAACAGGCTAGTATCGATATGATAGATATTAGGATATTACATGGCTTAACTAATTTTAAAAATAAGAAATTCATATCTGGTAATAAGACTTGCTTAAAACTGTAATAAGAAGAAAATGCAATGGGAACAGTTAAAATTGCGTAAACAATTTTTAATGTGTCATTTGTCGCAAGATGAATATTTCTTAACATTAGTCCTACAACACAAATCGGTCCTAATAATGCCAAAAGGCGATACTTTCTTAAATCTTTTGATTCATCATCCATGATATGATTCATTACCCCGTAATTTGCAGAAGCTAAAAAGAGGAATGATCCAAATGTACATACATATTTCAAATTAAATCCTTCAGGTAATGATCCAAAAGAATAGATTGTAACGATAGAGTAGAGCTTGCCTAATGCGTAACAACCTATAGCCGCAATAAATATTTTTAAATATAGAGCAACTCTTTTTTTGTAAATTTTAAATAATAAATATAAAAAACAAGAACTAATTCCAAAAAATGTTATCCAATCTTCTGTCATATGAATTCCTTTCACTCTTATCATTTTAACGAAATATAGGAAAAAACATATATTGTGAAATTATGTGAATACTTCACTTTTTGAAAAATCATGTTATACTATAGTCACTGGTAACACAGAAAGGACATGATGATATATATGAGAAACATCAATGATTTAACCATGTGTATGGTTGATTATGAGACCGATGTTTCTGTAGTTCGTGAATTTATGACGAACATTGAGTTTCAAAAACTTTTAGATGAAGAACGAAACGGAAATATCCGTATCGTCAATCATACAGAACTAGGTTTCACAGAGAAGGTGTAAAAGCCTTCTTTTTTTAATTTTCTTTAGAAAAAGTGGGGAGAATGCATAAAAATTACGAATTATATATATGTATGAGATGTCCAAGATGTTTAAATGAAGATCCTGCATATTTTTATAAAGGAATAAAAGGATATTATTGTCGTAAATGTATTTCTTTTTCCCGTATTTGTATTGAAGATACGATGGAGGAAGTATCTTTAGAATCACCACAAAGTCATAGTGAAGAATATACATTAGAATATCCTCTTACTAATGAACAAAGAAGAATTAGTGCAATTTGCGCAAGTAAAATTGAAGAAACTGATATTTTAATTCATGCCGTAACGGGTGCTGGAAAGACAGAATTAGTCGTAGAAACAATTTCTAAAATGTTAAGAATGAAGAAAAAAGTATGTTTTGCGATAGCGAGAAGACAAGTTGTATTAGAACTAGCAGAACGGTTTAGAACAATTTTTCCTTATGCAAATGTAGTAGAAGTATGTGGTGGCCATACAAGTGTGTTAGATGGCGATTTAATTGTATGTACAACGCATCAACTTTATCGCTATTACAACGCTTTTGATTTGTTAATTCTAGATGAACCAGATGCTTTTCCATTTTATGGTAATGATGTATTACATGGGATTGCGTCAACAGCGTGTACAAAACACCATATTTATTTAACTGCTACACCAGATGAAACATTATTAAAGAAAGTAAATGAAGGTAGTTTATATGTCTTAAATTTAGATGAAAGACCTCATAAACATCCACTACCTGTACCACGTATTTCTAATCATTTCTTTATTGGAAGAATAGTTTCATTAATACGTTGGATTCATGAATTTAGCGGTACACCAAGAATGATCTTTATGCCAACAATAGCGATGGCGAAAAGGATGTATCTATTTTTATCACGATTTATGAATGTGTATTTATGTACAAGTAAAACAAAAGATAGAGATCAAGTGATTGAAGATTTTAGAAATAATCCTGAAGGAATATGTATTTGTACAACTGTTTTAGAAAGAGGAGTAACAATAAAAAACGTCAATATATGCATATATTTAGCTGACCATCATGTATTTAACGAAGCTGCTTTAATCCAAATGGCTGGAAGAGCAGGAAGAAATTTTCATTATCCTAAAGGAGATGTCTTATTGATTACTTCTAAGAAAAGTGAAGTGGTAGATAAATGTATACAAGAAATAGAAAGGGCAAATACAGCATGCAATGTTTAATGTGTGGAAAAGATTTTTATGAAGAAGGTTCTTTACAAGAACTATTATTTCAAGAAGATTTGTTGTGTGAAAAATGTCGTAGTGGTTGGCAAAGAAACAAAAAGAATGAACGTGTAGGAAAATATATGATGGAATCTTCTTGGGTATATAACGATGCGTTTAAAACGTGTTTAATTCAATATAAAGAAGCAGGTGATGAAGCTTTAAAAGATATATTTTTATATCCCGTAAAAAAAGAAGTAAGGAAATATCTAAAAGGTTATACATTACTACTTATGCCTAGTACAAAAGAAAAGCTTGAACAAAGGGGATTCTCACATTTGAAGTATATGTTTTCTTGTTTGAAATTACCAATGCTAGAACCTTTTATAACAGAACAAAATCAAAAAGGTAAATCATTAAAAGAACGTAAAGAAATAACGAAAAGTATAACATTAAAAGAAAATATTAAATTGCCATATAAGATTGCATTAGTAGATGATGTATACACAACAGGTTCTACAATTAAGGGAGCTTTAAATTGTATTGATACAAAAAAGCATAAAATAAAAATATATACGATTGCTAGAGTACCTATTGTTGCTTGATTTGGGCTTTACAATGTATAATATTATAGCTTTTTAGGAGGTTTTTTATGGCAAACATTTTTGATCGTATTTTAAATACAGATGCGCATAAAATAAAAGAAATAGAAAAGAAGATTAAACCAGCTGAAGATATGGCTGAAAAATATAAAGCGATGAGTGATGATGAACTTAAAGCTGAGACACCAAGATTAAGAGCGTTACTTGCATCAGGAAAGACATTAGATGATATTTTACCTGAAGCTTTCGCTACAGCTCGTGAAGCTTGTAGAAGAGTAATTGGTGAATATCCATATCATGTGCAATTAATTGGTGCTTGCATTATGCAAGGTGGCGATATTGCAGAAATGAAAACAGGTGAAGGTAAAACTTTAACATCTGTTATGGCAGTATATCTAAATGCCTTAGCTGGACAAGGTGTTCATGTTGTTACAGTTAACGAATACTTATCTAAGCGTGACTCAGAGTGGATGGGACAAATTCACCGTTTCTTAGGATTAACAGTAGGTTTAAACCTAAGAGAAATGACACCTGCTCAAAAACGTGCAGCTTATGCTTGCGATATCACTTATACAACAAACTCAGAACTAGGTTTTGACTATTTAAGAGATAACATGGTCACAAATGCAAAAGATAGAGTACAACGTGGTTTAAATTTCGCCCTTGTCGATGAAGTAGACTCTATTTTAATTGATGAATCTAGAACGCCATTAATTATTTCTGGTGGAATGAAACAAACTGCTAACTTATATTTACAAGCAGATCGTTTTGTTAAACGCTTAAAAGCTGAACAAGACTATGAAATTGATGTTAAAGGACGTACTTGTCAATTAACTGAAGAAGGCGTAAGTAAGGCAGAAAAAGCTTTCCGTATTGAAAATCTTTATAACCTAGAACATACACAATTACTACACCGTATTAATCAAGCATTAAAAGCAAACTACATTATGGCAAAAGATGTTGAATATGTTGTAGATAAAGAAAATGATCAAATTCATATCGTTGACCCTAATACAGGTAGATTGATGAAGGGCAGAGAATGGTCTGATGGTTTACATCAAGCAGTATGTGCAAAAGAAGGCATCTCTATTCGCCAAGAAACAACTGTTTTAGCTACAATTACATATCAGAACTTCTTCCGTTTATATAACAAACTAGCAGGTATGACAGGTACTGCTAAGACTGAGGAAGAAGAATTCCATGAAATTTATAACATGCTTGTTTTAGAAGTGCCTACAAATAAACCAGTTGCTCGTATTGATCAACCAGATGCTGTATATGGTACAAAGAAAGCTAAATTCGAAGCACTTGTTGAAGAAGTAGAAAAGCGTCATGCGACAGGTCAACCAGTACTTGTTGGTACGATTGCGGTAGAAACTTCTGAATTAATTAGCCAAATGCTAAAGAAAAAGAAGATTCCACATGAAGTATTAAATGCAAAAAACAATGAGCGTGAAGCAGAAATTATTGCTAAAGCTGGTGAAAAAGGTGCAGTTACTATCGCTACAAACATGGCAGGACGTGGTACAGATATTAAGCTAGGAGAAGGCGTAAGAGAATTAGGTGGCTTATGTGTACTTGGTTCTGAACGTCATGAATCTAGACGTATTGATAACCAATTAAGAGGACGTTCTGGTAGACAAGGTGATCCAGGCGAATCAAGATTCTATGTATCTGTACAAGATGATTTGATGGTTCGTTTTGGTAGTGAAAGAATGGAAGGCCTATTTGCTAAGTTAGGCGATGAAGCTATTGAAAGTAAGACAATCACAAAGTCTATTACTTCTGCACAAAAACGTGTTGAAGGAATTAACTTTGATGCTCGTAAGACTTTATTACAATATGATGATGTACTTCGTCAACAACGTGAAGTTATGTATGATCAAAGAAACTTCATTCTAGATAATGAAGATGTTCATAGTGTAATTAAAGGAATGTTTAATAGAGTAATTTCTGATACAGTTAGCGCCCATGTTATTCCTGATTCTAGACATAATGAAGTAAATGTAGATGAACTAGTTGCTTCATTAAATAAGATGGGATTTACAGACTTAGTTACAGCTAATGAATTACAAAATAAATCTGTTGAAGATATGATTAGTTTAATCGATGAAAGAGCTTGGAATGCTTATGATACAAAGATTGAACCAGTTCGTGATAAGATTCGTCAATTTGAAAGAGAAATGTCTCTAAGAGTCATTGACCGTGCATGGGTAGATCATATCGATACAATGAGTAAATTACGTGATGGTATTGGATTAAGAAGCTATGCTCAAGATAATCCATTACAAGCATATGTAACAGAAGGATACCAATTATTTGAAAATATGATGCAATCTATTGCTCAAGGTATTGTTACATATTGTATGAACTTAAAAGTAGTTCAAGAAAACCATACAGATAAAGCATAAGAGGTAGTTATGGAATTATATGACATGAAACAAAGCATTCTAAAGAGCCAAGCTAAATTGGAGCAGCTTGGTGAATCTCTTTGACTTTTCTTCTAAACAAGCAATTATTGCCAAAAATGAAGAATTAATGAACGGAGAGAACTTTTGGAATGATCAGAAGAAAGCACAAAATATTATTCGTGAAACAAACAATTTAAAATCTTTATTAGAAAATCATTCTAAATTAACAGATGCGTTTAAAGAATTAGATGCCAGTGTTGAAGAATTAAAAGAAAGTTTTGATGATGATTTAAAAGAACTTGTGGATGAAGAATATAAAACAACAATGAAATCTTTTGAAGAATATGAAATACAAGTGTTATTAAGTGGTCCATATGATGATCATAATTGTATTTTAGAAATTCATCCTGGTGCTGGTGGAACAGAAGCGATGGATTGGGCACAAATGCTTTATCGTATGTATTGCCGCTATGGAGAAAGAAAAGGATATAAGATTACAGTTCTAGATTATTTAGAAGGTGAAGAAGCAGGAATTAAATCTGTTTCAGTATTACTAGAAGGACCTATGGCTTATGGTTATTTAAAGGCTGAAAATGGGGTTCATCGTTTAGTACGTATTTCGCCTTTTGATTCAAATGCTAGACGTCATACATCTTTTGCGTCAGTTGAAGTCATTCCTGAATTTGAAGATGATATGGATATCGAAATTGATGAAAAAGATTTAGATGTTGTGACAATGCGTGCTAGTGGTGCAGGAGGACAGCATATCAATAAAACTGACTCTGCAGTAAGAATGACACATATTCCTACAGGAATTGTTGTTTCGTGCCAAACAGAACGATCACAAATACAAAACCGTGAGAGATGTTTGAATATGTTAAAATCAAAGCTCTTACAAAAGAAGATAGAAGAAAATGCTAAGAAAATGGCAGATATAAAAGGTGAACAAAAAGCAATTGAATGGGGTTCACAAATTCGTTCATATGTTTTTTGCCCATATACTATGGTGAAGGACTTAAGAACAGGATATGAAGTAGGTAACATACAAGCTGTTATGGATGGTGATTTAGATGGTTTCATCTATAGTTACTTACGTTCACAAATTGAATAAGAATAGTTATGGCAAAAGAAATAAGATATGAACTGAATTTAAATGATTACAGTTTTACAAATCATGGTGAAGTTTATGCAATATTAAAAAATATATTGCATTTAAGTGACCATGAAATATCACAATGTAAGTTCGATGGAGAAATATTAGTGAATGGAGATAGAGTACATGTTCATTCACATATGAAAGTATCGGATATTTTAATTGTGCGTTTTCCTAGTGATGAGGAACATGAAGTGTTAGATGTAGATGAAGAACCAGATATTCTTTATGAAACAGAAGACTTTGTGGCAGTAAATAAACCAAGTGGTGTACCAACTCATGCTAGTCATAATCATTTAAATGATTCTACAGGAACGATTCTTATTTCTCATTACCAAAAACAAGGTGTTCCTTTTACAGTTCGCTCTATTGGTAGATTAGATAATGAAGTTAGTGGTGTTGTTTTATTTGCAAAAAATCAACCGGCAGCTGCGAGATTAAATTCGGAAAGAAAAACAGGACAATTACGTAAGATTTATATTGCTTATGCTGAAGGCATCTTTGATGAAAAAGATGGCACGATTACTTTACCTCTAAGTAAAGTAGAAGAAGGTAAACAAAGAGTTGTTGATGAAGTAAATGGACAAAAAGCGATTACTCGTTATCAAGTAATGGAAGAAAGAGAAATTGATGGTTTCAAATATAGTATTGTAGCAGTAACAATTATTACAGGAAGAACACATCAAATTCGTGCTCATATGAAGGCAATAGGTCATCCTTTACTTGGTGATTCACTTTATGGTGGAAATTGTGATTATATAAGTCGAGTAGCTTTACATGCGGCTAAGATGGAATTTATTTCTCCTTTTGATGAAGAAAAAATAAAGATTTCTGCTCCTTTAGCAGAAGATATGAAAGATCTTGTTAAAAATAGTGCTATATATACAAAACCTATTGAAGTTGATGAAAAAACAAAAGAATTAACAGAAGAAATTATTCAACCAATACAAGAAGAAAGTACTTTAGAAACAAAAACAGTTCCAATTGAAGAAGCAGCTGTTGTGATGCCTAAAGAAAAGAAGAAATCCTATAAAATATTACTTGTATTACTCATTCTATTTTTATTAGGATTAGTTAGTTTTGGTATTTATTACTTTGTATCAAATTACTATAAACCAATGTTAATTGAAGAAACAGCAAGTACTGAAGTAAAAACAGATGATGAATTATATGATTCTTTAGTCATGACATTTAATTCTACTAGTAGTGTAAATCTAAATGAGAATATTGATCCAATGTCCTTTGTGGAATCTTATGAAGGAGAAATAAAAGTTTTACATGATTTAGATACTTCGGTTATAGGGAATCAACATATTGTTTATCGCTTATCGGTTAAAAATAGTGAAGGAAAAGATGTTACACGGATTTATGTTAAAGAAGTAACGGTTAAAGGCAGTGAAGTTGGTGCAATTTTCGAAGCAAGTAGTGTCACAATTAAAGCTGGATCTAATTTTGATCCTCGTGATAATATCACAGCTATATATGATTCTAATGGTAAAGAATTAACTTATAGTGAAGGTGAATTAATTGAAGGAACATATACTGTTGAAAGTGATGTAAATAACCAAAAAGAAGGAACATATACTGTAACAATCAAGATGATGGATGAAAGTGGTGCTACTTCTAAAGCTACTTATGAAGTCATTGTTAAAGGAACAGTAGGTTCAACTACTCCAGTTATTTGGATTAGAAAAGACGAAATTACAATCACAAAAGGAACGACATACGATATTCTAAACAATGTTATTTCTGTTTCGGATTCAAGTGGTGTGGCACTTGCCTATGCAAAAGAAGAAAAAGTAAGTAGTTATACGATTACAACAGATTTTAACAATCAAAAAGTAGGTACATATAGTGTGAAGTTAACTGCGACAGACGCGAGTGGAAATAAAGGATATGATGATTGGAAGATCATTGTAAATGAACCTACTCCTACGCCTAGCGCTACAGCAGTTGCAGATAAAGTTGCCCCACAAATATTGATTAATAAAGATGAGATTACATTAAGAAAAGGAACGACATATGATGTAGTAAGTAATGTTGTTTCAGTTATCGATGATGTGGATGGTAAACTTCCATATAGTGCTACAGAAGAAAATGGTACTTATACAATAGTGACCGATTTTACCATAAATACACCAGGAACATATAACGTGCAACTTATCGCAACCGATAATGCAGGAAATAAATCATATGATGATTGGAAAATTATAGTATTAGATAATGCTAGCTCCGATGGGGTAGGCCCTCATATCTTAATTCGTTATGATAATATTACGATTAAAGTTGGGGCAAATATTAATTTGCGTACAAATGTCATTTCAGTTACTGATGCCATAGATGGAACGATTCCTTATGCGGATAGCGAACAAAATGGTAAATATACAATTGTGTCGGATTTAAATATCAATGAACCAGGCGTATATAATGTGCAACTCATTGCATTAGATAAAGAAGGAAATCGTACAACTGATGAATGGACTATTACTGTTGAAGCTAAACCTGATTCAGATTCTACACCACCGCAAATATGGATTTATCAAGAATATTTCACGATTACTGTAGGAGCGAACTATAACTTATCTAAGAATATTATGTCAGTTACAGATGATGTAGATGGTGCTTTACCATATTCAGATACAGAAGCGAATGGTTCCTATACCTTAGTGACAAACTTTGATATTAATACAGTAGGTGAATATAGCGTACAACTTATCGCAACAGATAGTTCTGGAAATAAATCCTATGATGATTGGATTGTCAATGTTGTTGCGGCAAGTGGTGAAGACAAAGGTGATGGAAGTAGTAATTCTGATCAAATCTATAACTATTTAACAGGAACAGTTGGTTTAAATCGTGCAGGTGCGATTGGTATTATGGCAAATATCAAGCGTGAATCTTCCTATAATCCAGATAACTATAATGGTTCTGGTAATTATGGCTTATGTCAATGGGGTGGTTCTAGATATAGAAGATTAATGGAATTCTGTACTAATAATGGCTTAGATTATAGAACAGTTAGTGGACAAGTTCGTTTCATTGAATATGAATTAAACAATTATTATCAAGGCGTATTATCACAACTACAATCTGTAGAAGATAGTCAAGATGGTGCATATAGTGCTGGATATATCTTTGCAGAACAATATGAAGGTGCTGGTCCTGGTTATCCTGAACAAGCAGGCGAAAGTGCTAAGAGTATGTACTAATGATTACAGATGATTTAAAAAAGTTAAGTGATTGTAACTATAAAGAATTTCAAGGTAATCTTATACCGAATATTGATTCAAAGACAGTATTAGGGGTAAGAACACCTATACTAAGGAAATATGCTAGTAAGTTAAGTGATGAAGAAAAAAAGGAATTTCTTCATCACTTACCACATACTTATTATGATGAAAATATACTACATGGTATCTTGTTATCACAAATAACAGATTATGAAGTATTTATCGAAGAAATTAATACTTTTTTGCCTTATATCGATAATTGGGCAGTATGCGATATTATTAAGCCAAAAGTAGTCATAAATCATTCAAAAGAGTTTATTCGTGAAGTAAAAACATGGATTAAATCTTCAGAAATCTATACTATTCGCTTTGGCATAGATATGTTAATGACTTATTACTTAGATGATGAGTATCGAAAAACATATTTAACTTATCCATTAAAAGTAAAGTCTAATGACTATTATGTAAATATGGCTGTTGCATGGTTTTATGCAACAGCACTAGCGAAAAGATGGGATGATACGATTCTTATCCTTGAAGAAAAAAGATTACCTAAGTGGACACACAATAAAACTATACAGAAAGCGATAGAAAGTTATCGGATTACTAGTAGTCAGAAAGACGATTTAAAATCATTACGGTTAAAATAAAAGACAAAGTAGAAATTTACTTTGCCTTTTGTTTTAGCCTAACATCATGGAGTCTGTTACGACACCACCAGCTGTATCAAATTTTTCTAGTAAGTCAGATACTTCTAACTTATTTTTTTCTTCACCAGAAACATCATAAATAATCTTACCATCACACATCATGATTAAACGATTACCATACTTTAAAGCATCTTTCATGTTATGTGTAACCATAAATGTGGTTAGATTGTTTTCTTTTACAAGTTTATCTGTAAGAGTAAGAACTTTAGCTGCAGTCTTAGGATCAAGTGCAGCAGTATGCTCATCAAGAAGTAATAATCTAGGTTTTTGCATTGTGGCCATTAATAAAGTTAGTGCTTGTCTTTGACCACCAGATAATAAACCAACTTTACTTGTTAAACGATCTTCTAATCCAAGATTTAATTCTTGTAATAAAGTTTTATATTCTTCTCTTTCTTTATCAGTAATACCAACTTTAAGTGTTCTTTTTTGACCTCTCCTTTTAGCTAGGGCCATATTTTCTTCTATCTGCATTGTTGCGGCAGTACCTGTCATAGGATCTTGGAATACTCTACCAATATATTGAGCACGTTTGTAATCAGGTAATTTAGTAATATCGTTATCATCAATGAATATCTTACCGCTATCAATATTCCAAATTCCTGCAATAGCATTTAATAATGTGGATTTACCAGCACCATTTGATCCAATAACAGTAACGAAATCACCATCATTTAGTGTTAGTGATACACCATTTAGGGCATGTTTTTCGTTTACAGTACCAGGATTAAATGTCTTATAAATATTATCTACTTTTAACATATTTATTTACCACCTTTACCAAACTTACTTTTCCAATAAGGGATAGCTAAGAATATTGCGACAACTACAGAAGTTAATAGTTTTAAATCGTCTGTAGATAAGCCTAGCTTTAATACAAATTGAATAACCGCATAATAAATGATTGCACCAATTACACAAGCAAGTAATTTTAAGCCAAAGTTTTTAAATACTTTAGAGAAGATTACTTCACCAATAATTACAGCAGCTAATCCTATAACGATAGAACCTCTACCCATATTGATATCTGAGAATCCTTGATATTGTGATAATAATGCACCAGATAAAGCAACTAAGCTATTAGATAAAATTAAACCAATCACTTTATTTTTGTCTGTATTAATTCCTTGTGCTCTAGCCATATTGACGTTTGCACCAGTAGCACGAATGGAAGAACCAAGTTCTGTACCAAAGAACCAATATAAGATAACAATCGTTAATAATACGAAAATAGAAATAACTAAGATTGGATTTCTTAAAGATAATTCTCTTACATATCTTGAAGAAACAAGTAAGTTATATTTATCTACACTAATTGGTAAGTTAGACTTAGAAAAGCTACTTGTATTAAAACCCATAATATGTAAGTTGATAGAATATAAAGCAAGTTGTGTTAAGATGCCAGCTAGAATTGCAGGTATACCAAATCTAGTAATAAATAAACCTGTAACGAGTCCTGCTAAACCACCAGCAATAATTGCACATAATAATGCAAGCCACATTGGTTTACCACATACTAGCAAGATGACACAAGTGGCACCACCTGTACAAAGTGATCCATCAACCGTTAAGTCTGCGACATCTAATATTTTATAAGTGACATATACACCTATTGACATGATTCCCCAAATTAAACCTTGGGAGACAGCACTAGGTAGTGAATTTAATAAACTTGATAAAAAAGTCATAATCCTCCTTAAAAATAAGAGAGTTAGTTAACTAACTCTCTTAAGCTTGATTAACCTTCAATTTCTACATAATCACTTGGGATTTCAATACCAAGTTGTTCAGCATTTGTTTTGTTGTATTTCTTAGTAAATGTAGGAGCGAATTCGATATCCATATTAGAAATATCGGCACCATTTAATAGAATATCCGCAGCCATCTCACCAGTCTTATAACCAATGTCGTAATAAGAAATTGTTAATGTTGCAACGCCACATCCTGAACAGATACCTTCTTCACCAGCAAATACAGGAACTTTAGCAGGTAGAACTATGTTTGCGATAGCTTCAGTATTTGCTGCAGCTGTATTATCTGTTGGAATATAGATAACATCTACACCATCATTTACAGCACTTTCTGTAACAGAAGTAACATCGTTAGAATCGTTGAATGTATATTTCTTAGTTGTAATTCCTGCAGCGTTTAATGTTTCAGCTACTTTATCTACTTGATATTCTGAATTTGCTTCAGCAGAGCAATATAGTAAACCAACATTTTTCGCATCTGGGAATAGTTCAGTAATCATTTTAGCTTGTTCATCTAATGGAGCTAAATCACTTGTACCAGATACGTTGCTTGGAATTTCGCCACCTAATACAACATCATATACAGTAATAGAAGTACCTAAAACTGGAATTGTACTTGTAGCAGCACTAGCGGCTTGTAGAGCAGGTGTAGCGTTTGCCATAATCAAATCTACGCCATCAGCGACAAATCCACCAACGATAGTTGCGCAGTTTGCGGATTCACCACTAGCATTTTGTACATCTACATTTGTGATGCCATTTTCTTTTAAGGCATCAACGAAACCTTCAGTAGCTAAATCTAGAGCAGGATGTTGTAGTAATTGAACTACACCAATCTTGAAGTCTTTACTTTCAGTAGCTGTTGTAGCTTCTGCAGTATCAGTTGTTTCTGTAGAGCTACCACAAGCTACAAGTGAAAGTACACATGAGATAGATAATAATTTTGCAAATAATTTCTTCATTGTTAATTTCCCCCTTTAACAATTATTAATAGATATAATCTATTTTACTTTACTATTCTAAAAGGGTGTGTAAATTGTGTCAATGAATTGAGAACACTTACATTGAATTGAAAAAAGTTACACATTATAATTTGCTTATTAATGAACAAGGAGAAATGAAAATGTTAAATTATGTACATGATATACCAACAAAAATTTATTTTGGTAAAGGATCGATTGAACATTTGATAGAAGCACTAAAACCATATGGGAAGAATGTCTTACTAGCATATGGTGGTGGCTCAATTAAAAAGATAGGATTATATGATGAAGTAATCAAAATGTTAGCAGATAATGAATTTCAAGTTGTGGAATGTAGTGGTATTGAACCTAATCCTCGTATTGAATCAGTAGAAAAAGGGGTAAAGCTTTGTAAAGAAAATTCTATTGATGTAGTTTTAGCAGTAGGAGGAGGAAGTACGATTGATTGTGCTAAGGCAATTTGTGCTGGAGTCTACTATGATGGTGACTTATGGGATATGGTAAAAATCCATTCAGGTAATCGTAAAGCATTACCATTAGTAGATATCTTAACATTAAGTGCAACAGGCTCAGAATATGATGGAGGTGGCGTAATCTCTAATTTAGCCACAAAAGAAAAGTTGGGGAATAATTTTACTTATCCAACAGTATCGATTTGTGATCCTACTTATACTTTCTCTGTTTCAAAATATCAAACGGCTGCCGGTTCTGCAGATATTATGTCTCATATATTTGAAGGATATTTTTCTAGAACAATGGATAGTGATTTAGCAGATGGTATTGCGGAAACAATTTTAAAGTCTGTTATGAAGAATTTGCCTATTGCATTAAAAGAACCTACAAATTATGAAGCTCGTGCAAATTTGATGGCAGATTCTAGTATTGCTTGTTCTGGTATTCCTGAATATGGTAAAGCTTCTACAGGTTGGCCTTGTCACGCTATGGAACATGAACTAAGTGCTTTCTATGATATTACGCATGGTGTAGGCCTAGCGATTCTAACACCAAGATGGATGAGATTTATTTTAAAGAAAGATCCAACAACGCTTACTCGTTTTACAAAATTTGCTAGAAATGTTATGGGCTTAGATGGCGATGATGAAATAAAGTTAGCAAATGATGCGATCAATCAATTAGAACAATTCTTTAAGGATTGTGATATTCCAATGACATTAACAGAATTAAATATTGATTCTACACATTTTGAAGAAATGGCAAAACATGCAAATAGAAATAACCGTCTAGCAAATGCCTATGTTCCATTAACAGAAGAAGATGTAGTTTCTATCTATAACGATTGTTTATAATTTGTTTAAAATCCAATATCATATTAGAAGATATTGGATTTTTTTAAAAGGAGTACATATGTTTGTTGATTTGACACTAAAAATAACACCTAAAATGGTAAATGAAGCAAGTGGTAATGAAAAGAAAGTATTAGTAGGACATTTAGGAACACATTTTGATGTAATGAATAAAGAATTTCCACTTGAATATGTAAAACGTAAAGCAATTATTTTTGATGTGAGTCATATTTCTGATCGAGATATAGAAGAAAGTGATATTGAATTTTCAAAAGTAGAAAAAGATATGTTTGTAGGATTTTATTCGGAATTCATTGAAAAAGAAGAATATGGTACTAAACCATATTATAAAGAACATCCTGAATTATCACCTTCATTAGTTCATCATTTAGTAGAAAAAGGAATCTCTATCATTGGTATAGATTTTGCGGGTGTACGTCGAGGTAAAGAACATGTACCAACAGATCAATATTGTGCTGATAACAATGTATTTATTGTAGAAAATATGTGTAACTTAAAAGAAGTTGTGAATACTGATAATTTAATTATTTATACATTTCCTATGAATTATGCTGAATTATCAGGATTACCTTGTAGAGTTGTTGCAGAAAAATAAATGTAGACTACCTATCGGCAAAAATGTTTTTATATAATGAATTAATTTTGATTTTTTGCCGATAATATAATATACAATAGATTTGATAGAGGTAGAGGACAACATGAGATACATCTCAGTTACAGAAGCAGCTGAAAAATGGAATATATCAGAACGTAGCGTTAGAAATTATTGTGCTTCAGGTAGAGTGAATGGTGCAGTTCTTTCCGGTAAAACATGGAAAATTCCTGAAGATGCTAGTAAACCTGAGCGTTCTAATAAAAAGAAAGAAGACCAAAAATCATTGTTAGAAATTCTTCAAGAAGAGAAATCTAGTAAGTATTCTGGTGGTATTTATCATAAGACACAAATAGAATTAACATACAACTCTAATCATATCGAAGGTAGTCGCCTTACACATGATCAGACTAGATATATTTTTGAAACAAATACAATTGGTATAGAAACCGAAGTACTGAATGTAGATGATGTAATTGAAACAGTAAATCATTTTAGATGTATTGATATGATTATTGACCGAGCAAAAGCAACGTTAACTGAAAAGTTCATTAAAGAATTACATTTGATCCTTAAAAGTGGTACTAGTGATTCTAGAAAAGATTGGTTTGCTGTAGGAGATTACAAAAAGAAGCCTAATGAAGTAGTTGGAATAGAAACAGTACTACCAGAAGAAGTTCATAATAAAATGAAAGCTCTACTTGCAGAATATAATGTAAAAGAAGAAAAGACATTAGAAGATATATTAGACTTTCATGTAAAGTTCGAACGTATTCATCCTTTCCAAGATGGAAATGGTAGGGTAGGAAGACTAATTTTGTTTAAAGAATGTCTCAAATATAATATTGTTCCATTCATGATTAATGATGATTTAAAAATGTACTATTATCGAGGACTAAAAGAATGGAATAATGAAAAAGGTTATTTGCTAGATACATGTCTAACAGCACAAGATGAGTATAAAGCGTATTTAGATTATTTCAGAATTAATTATGAAAGAGAGAATAAATAACAATGACAAAAATACTTTTCGTTTGCCATGGAAATATTTGTAGAAGTCCTATGGCAGAATTTGTAATGAAAGATTTAGTGGAAAAAGAAGGATTACAAGATGAAATTTATATTGAATCTTGTGCTGTAAGTACAGAAGAAATAGGTAATCCTGTTTATCCTCCTGTTAAAAAGATATTAAAAGAATTAGAAATAAACTGTGATGATAAACGTGCTAGAGTAATGACGCGTAGTGATTATCAAAAGTTTGATTATATTATTGCGATGGATTCTTCAAACCTTTATGGAATTAAAAGAATTGTAGGAGAAGATTCAGAACATAAAGTACATTTACTTTTAGAATATACAAAAGAAAATCGCGATGTACGCGATCCTTGGTATACGAGAAAATTTGATGAAACATATACAGATATTCTAAACGGCTGTAAAGCACTTCTAGAAGAACTAAAATAATTTTGTATTCTGAAATACATGCATCATTTCGGAAGTTAAAGATGCGTTATCACCTAAATCAAATGCATCTTTTTTATTATGCCATGTACCATATTTTAATTCGTTATGATCTATATGAATGGTATCGTCACCATCTACTTCACAAAAGAAACCAAATAATAATGTGTCAGAAAATGACCATGGTTGTGATTTATAGAATTTTAGATTTTTAACATTTAATCCTGTTTCTTCTTTTACTTCACGATGAACTGTTTCTTCTATTGTTTCACCAATTTCAGCAAATCCAGCAATTAAAGCATCATGTGTATAAAAAGTACTTGCATAATGGGTGACACAGATTTGATCTTTACCGTTGATAATGCCAACAATGACAGCAGGACATATTTTTGGATAAATGATATTTCCACAATTTGGGCAACGCATAGCTCTTTCTTTTGCGTCTTGAATTGTTTGATGTCCACAAGCACCACAATAGCGATTGTGATTCATCCAATTAAATAATTGCCATCCTGTAATACATGCAAAAGCTAGAAATTGTGGTTGTAATACACGCATTTGTTTGACTGGTAATAATTGATGAGGTATAGAACTTAAATCTGCTAAGAAATAAGCGTGATCATCTATTTCAAATAAATAAGTACATTCTAATCTGCTAAATAATATGCATGATCATCTATTTCAAATAAATAAGTACATTCTAAGTTACTTGGAATATCTTGAAACATAAAAAAAGTATTATCTTCTTTTACTAATACTTGGTTCTTTTCATAGCTAAAAATATAATCATTTACTATTGGTTTTCTTGGATGATATTCATTGTGATAAATATGTGGGTATATATCTTGAATCATAATCTATTTTTGCCCTCAACATATTAATTATACTTCATAAAATTTTTGAAAAAAAGACTGTTTCTTTGGAATATTATTGACTATATTATGGGTGTAAAGAAAAGATACCAACCTACAAAAGGAGGTAACTAACATGAAGAAGGTATTACTCGAATATTAACTAGTCGTTTCCTAGATACATTGCAGTAAAACTAAGGAAACGGCCGTAAACCCAGAACTTAGAATGATTACCCAAAAAAGAAAGTGAAATCTGCATGAGGGTAGACCAATGGACAATTTGGTTGACAATTGAATATTACGAATAAAAACTGATAAACAGATTGATTAGAATACAATATTCTAATAGCTATAAATAGCGTAAGTTTAAATCCTTTATAAAATAAAGATTCTTCATTAATTTGAAGAATCTTTTTCTTTCACTTCTTGAGTAGCAATTAATTGTTTCATCGAACGATCATATTCTTTATTAATTAAGCCAGTAAATAAAATATCAATAACATTTAATTGCGATACTCTTGAACTCATGGCCCCTTTTCTAAATACTGGTTCTGCAGCAGATACATATAAAACATAATCCGCATTCTTAGAAATAGGCGTATTCTTTAATCTTGTTATAGCAATAGTTGGTGTGTGGTTTTCTTTACACATCTTTAGACATTCTATTGTTTCTATTGTTTCGCCAGAATAAGAAATAACGATAGCGACATCGTCTTTTGTAGAATTCTTAGCCATTAATTTTTGCGAATAAATATCATCATTTACAATACATGGATAATTTAATCTTAAGAACTTTAGATATGCATCTTTCGCTACGGTTAAACTAGCACCTAAACCAAAACAAATAATCGTTTTTGAATTAGCGAGTAATTCAATGCATTTTTCTAATACATCTTTATCTAAAATACTTTGTGTTTCTTGTAAAGATTTGATGCTCATTTCCGTTACTTTATCAATAATTTCAGAAATAGAATCATTCTTTTCTACTTCTTTTGTTTCATCATTACTTTCTAAAGTGACTAAATCAATTAGTATATCTTTTTTTAATTCAGTGAATCCTTTGAAGCCAACTTCTCTACATAATCTAACAATAGAAGAAGGGGAAGAATATGTCTTTTCGGCTAGCTCTCTAATTGTTAGTTTTGTGACTTCATCGGGATGACTAATAATGTAATCTAAAACTTCTTTTTGACTTACAGATACGGAATCTTTTAATTGTCTAATACGTAGTAGTGCGTTCTTCATAAATCTATTATATGCCAAATGATAGCGTTTACAAGAAACAATGTTTCATAAAACGGTAGTGTCATTGACATTTTGTTTCAAAGCGCAATAATAAAAACATAGAAGGGAGTACTAACATGGACTTAAAAAAACTAACAACAGAAAATCGAAACCCAAACACATATGACTTAGATACAATGTCTTCTTTAGAGATTGTTACCGCAATGAATAAAGAAGATTATCATGTACCAGAAGCGATTTCAAAGGAATTAGAACCTATCAGTAAACTTGTAGATGCTGTAGTAAATGCTTTTGAAAATGGAGGTCGTCTAATTTATATGGGTGCTGGAACTAGTGGTAGACTTGGCGTTCTAGATGCTTCAGAATGTCCACCTACGTATGGTGTTGATCCTAGCATGGTCGTTGGATTAATTGCTGGAGGAGATAAAGCATTAAGAAGTGCTTTAGAAAATGTAGAGGACAAAGAAAATCTTGGCGTAGAAGACTTAAAAAACATCAATGTAAACGAAAAAGATGTAGTCGTTGGTCTTGCGGCAAGTGGTAGAACACCATACGTCATTGGAGGCTTAAATTATGCAAATAGTTTAGGTTGTGTTACAGGAGCTATTGCTTGTAACAAAGATTCTAAGATTGGTAAAGTTGCCAAAATTAAAATTGAAGTAGATGCTGGACCTGAAGTGTTAACAGGTTCTACTAGATTAAAATCTGGTACAGCACAAAAGTTAATTTTAAATATGATTTCTACTGCTTCAATGGTAAGAATTGGTAAAGCATACTCAAACCTAATGGTTGATGTTGTACCTACTAATGAAAAATTAGTAAATCGTGCAACAGGAATCATTGTAGATGCGACTGGTGTTAGCAAAGAAGAAGCTTCAGAAATGCTTCAAAAAGCAAATGGTAATTGTAAATTAGCAATTACATCTATCTTAACTGGTAAGAGTATCGAAGAAGCAAAAGAGTTATTAGCTCAAGCAAAAGGACATGTTAAGAAAGCTTTAGAAATATCTAAATAGATATTAAAGGAGAAAATTTGTATGACAAATGAAGAATTAGTAAAACTTATTCTCGATGCAGTGGGTTCTAAAGAAAATGTTGAAGCTGCAACAAATTGTGCTACAAGACTTCGTATTGATGTTAAAGATGATTCAAAAATTAATGTTGATTCTTTAAAAGCAATCGAAGGAGTACTAGGTGTAGTACACGACAAAGCAAATTATGTAGAGGTTGTTGTAGGTCCTGGTAAAGTTCGTAAATGTGCAGATGTTTGTGCTTCTATGGGTATTCCAGCTAGCAAGAAAGTTACATCAACATCAAATGATTGGCAAACAAATAAAGCTGCTGTGAAATCTCAACAAAAACATAACAAACTAAAGGATGGCTTAAAGACAGTTGGTGAAATCTTTATTCCATTAATTCCAGGTGTTATCGCAGCTGGTCTATGTGCAGGTTTAAATGCATTAATTCCACAAATTTGGCCAAATTATACAGAGAACAGTGTTCTATATATTATTTGGAACATTCTAGCATGCGTTAACTCAGCATTCTTATCTTACTTAGTTGCTTGGGCAGGTTACAGAGCTGCTGAAAAATTCGGTGCTACTCCAATCCTAGGTGGTATGTTAGGTATGACAACATCTCTAACATATGTTGATAATATCGCTAAAACAATTGGTCTATATAACGAAACACAACCTCTTGATTCTATCTTACGTGTAGGTAGAGGTGGTGTACTTGCTGTTATCGTTGGTGTTTATTGCTTATCTAAGATTGAAAAATGGGTTAGAAGTAAGATGCCAGAAAGTGTAGATATTGTATTTACACCACTAGTAACATTAGTCTTAACTTTAATCCCTTATATCTTCATCATTATGCCGGTTACTGGTTTAATTTCTACAGGATTATGTAATATCGTTGGTGCTGTATGCTTATCTGACAATGTATTTGTTCGTATTATTGCTGGATTCTTAGCTTCATCATTATTCCTACCAATGGTTGCGATGGGTATGCATCATGGTTTAGTTGCCTTATATTCTGTTCAATTAGCTGAAATAGGTTATGTAACACTTTATCCTGCTCTAGCAATGGCTGGTGCTGGTCAAGTTGGTGCCGCTTTAGCAATTTACTTCAAGGCAAAGAAGTGCCAAAATACACGTTTACAAGGTGTAATTAAAGGTGCTATTCCAGCAGGTATCTTAGGTATTGGTGAACCATTAATTTATGGTGTAACTCTTCCTATGGGTAAACCATTTATCACAGCTGGTCTAGGTGCTGGATTTGGTGGTGCCTTCGTTATGGCAATGCAAGTTGGTGCTACTGCTTGGGGTTCTTCAGGTTTATTAGCTACAATCATGATGACAGCTGGTCCTCATGGTGCAACTTCATTTGTATATTACTTAATCGGCTTAGTTATTTCTTATGTAATGGGCTTCATTATTACAAACTTTGCGATTAAAGTAGATGATGTAGCACAAGCTTAATCAAAATATAAAGTATAGCGTGTGGTAACACACGCTATTTTTTTACTAGGAGGATATATGTTTGGACGTTCAATTTATTTATCAAAATATGATTCTAATTTTAAAGTGGATGAATATGCAGATGTTTACTTTACTTCATTTCATATCGAAGAAGAATTTAATGATGAATTTGCTAGTAAGGCAATGTCTTTACTAAAAACACTAAAAGGCGCAAATAAAAAAGTGATTGTAGATATTTCGCCAAAAGGAGTAAAACAACTTGGTTATCATAGTGTATCTGAATTTATAGATGATGCGCATATTGATGTGATTCGTTTAGATTATGGTTTTACCCTAGACGAAATGATTGAGATAGGAAAACATGCGACGATTGCATTAAATGCTTCTACAATAGAAGAAGAAACAATTGATGAATTAACAAAACATAATGTTAAGTTAATGGCAATTCATAACTTTTATCCTAGAAAAGATACAGGATTAGACTCGGAATATTTATTAGAAAAAAATAAAGCACTAAAAGAAAAGAATGTATTAGTTGGTGTCTTTATTGCCGGTGATGAAGATTTACGTGGCCCATTATTTGAAGGGTTACCAACACTAGAAGAACATCGTTTTCTTAAGCCATATGTTGAATATCTAGATTTATCTATTCGTTATTGTGTAGATATGATTATGGTTGGTGATTATGGTATTAGTGAAACGCAAGAATCATTAATTAAAGAATATATTGATGATCAAGTCATTCAAATTCCTGTCGAATTAGATGACTTGTATGCTTATTTGTTGAATACAACTTACACAAATCGTATTGATAGTCCTAAGGGATTAATTCGTATACAAGAATCTAGAGAATATGCAACACATGGGAAAATCATAGAACCTAGAAACATGTTAGAAAGAAAAAGAGGTTCAATTACAATCGATAATAAAGAATATTTACGTTACTCAGGGGAAGTACAAATCATGAAAGATAATTATCCAATGTGTGATCGCGTAAATGTGATTGGTAAAGTAGATTCAAATTACTTAAAATTAATTGATTTAGTAAAACGAAACGGTAAATTAAAGCTAATTAAATAAACTAAGGAACATATCTAAATATAGGTATGTTCTTTTTTAGAAATATAGCGTTTTTACCATGTTTGATAAAAAATGCGTATAATAGTGCTTGTAGGAGATTTGTATATGCTAACTGTAAATGAAAGAATTGAAGAATTAAGAAAATTAATGAATGAGAAACACATCGATGTGTATTATATTCCAAATGAAGATGATCACTTATCTGAAGAATACACTGCAGATTATTTTAAATGTAAATCTTATATTAGTGGCTTTTCTGGGGAATCAGGATGCGTTATTGTGACGAAAGATTTTGTTGGTTTATGGACAGATGGTCGTTATTTTACACAAGCTGAAAATGAATTGAAAGGAACATGTGTTACATTAATGCGTTTAGGTCAAGAAGGTGTACCTAATCCAATTCCTTTCTTGTTAGAACATACACCAAAAGATGGTTGCCTTGGATTCGATGGTAATGTTGTATCTAGCAATGATGCATTATATTTATCAAATGAATTAAAAAAGAAAAATGCTAAATTACATACTTCTGATGATTTAGTTGATGTAGTTTGGGGAGAAGAACGCCCATCAATGCCACAAGAAAAATTATTTGTTCTTCCTAAAAAATATGTTGGAGAAGATATTACGACAAGAATTCAAAAAGTACGTGATGCGATGAAAGAAAAGAAAGCAGATGTGCTTGTCTTAACACAACTTGAAGATCCTTGTTGGATGTTAAATATCCGTGGCAATGATATTGAATTTACACCTGTTTCTTATGCATTCAGTTTAGTCACAAATAAAAAAGTGATTTATTATGTAGACAAAGCAAAATTAACAGATGAAGTAAAAAAATATTTTGCTAAAGCAAATGTTACCGTTAAAGAATATCATGCAATAGATAAAGATTTAGAGAGTTTTAAAAATAAAACAATTTGGGTTAATTTAAGAAGTTTTAATACTGCTTTATATAGTCACTTAGACTCATCTAATACAATCTTAAATGAAAAGAGTCCTATTGTATTATTTAGAGCAATGAAGAATAAAGTAGAAATAAAGAATACAATTAATGCCCATATTAAAGATGGTGTAGCGATGGTTCATTTCTTATACTGGGTAAAAGAAAATATTGGTAAGATACCAATGACAGAAATGAGTGCTGAAGAACAACTATTAAGCTATAGAGCTAGTCAAGAAGGATTTATTGAACCATCATTCCATACAATTTCTGCATATAAAGGTAATGCAGCAATGATGCACTATACAGCTAGTGAAAAATCTAATGCGAAACTAAAACCGGAAGGATTCTTACTCGTTGATTCTGGTGGAACATACTACGATGGTACAACAGATATTACGAGAACGATTGCTTTAGGTAAATTAAGCGATGAAGATAAGATGTACTTTACAAAAGTATTAAAAGCGAACTTACAATTAGGTAGAGCTAGATTTTTACATGGTACAACAGGAAATAATCTAGATATCTTAGCTCGTGGTGTTCTATGGGATATCGATATTGATTATCAATGTGGTACAGGACATGGTGTAGGACATGTATTAGCAGTTCATGAAGGCCCTCATGGCGTACGTTGGGGTAAGCCTACAGCTGCTAGACCTTCTGCAGTATTAGAAGAAGGTATGATTGTGACAGACGAACCTGGTGTATATTTACCACATAAGTTAGGTATTCGTATTGAAAATGAATTATTGGTACAAAAAGGAAAGAAAAACTTCTATGGACAATTCTTGTATTTCAAGAACTTAACGGTATGTCCTATTGATGTTGATGCGATAGATCCTAAATATTTAGAAGATAGAGATCTAGAAGATTTAAATGCATATCACAAATATGTATATGAAACACTTAGTCCATTCTTAAAAGGTAAAGAAAAGACTTGGCTAAAGAAAGTCACAAAGGAAATTAAACGATGAAGATTATTTCTTGGAATGTTAATGGATTAAGAGCTGCAGAGAAAAAAGGTTTTACTGAATTTTTCTTGAAAGAAGATGCAGATATTTTTGCAATACAAGAAACGAAGATGCAAGTTTCTCAACTAACCGATACAATGCATTTTGATGGATATGAAATCTATATGAATAGTGCAGAGAGAAAAGGTTATAGTGGAACTCTTGTCTATACAAAGAAGAAGCCTTTATCTTGTGTATATAACATTGATGGAGATGATTCTAATGAAGGTAGAGTCATTACTTTAGAATATGAAGATTTCTATTTTGTATGTGCCTATGTTCCTAATTCTAAAGAAAAATTAGCTCGCTTAGATTTCAGAATGGAATGGGAGAATCATTTAAGAAATCATTTGTTAAAGCTTCAAGAAACAAAACCTGTGATTTATACAGGAGATTTAAATGTAGCTCATGAAGAGATAGATATTAAAAATCCTGAAACAAATCATAAAAATGCGGGTTTTAGTGATGAAGAAAGAGCGAAGTTTAGTGAATTATTAGCTTCAGGATTTAAAGATACATTTAGAGAATTATATCCAGATACAGTGAAATATTCTTGGTGGAGTTATCGCTTTAATGCTAGAGAAAAGAATGCAGGTTGGCGTATTGATTATTTTGTTGTGTCTAATAACTTAATGGACAAAGTAGAAGATAGTCTAATTTATGATGATGTATATGGGTCAGATCATTGTCCAGTTGGGTTAAAAGTTGCGTTATAAGCATAAATAATATTAAAATAGAGACATTGTCGGAGGGATGATATTATGAGTACGAAAGAGCTAGTAGAAGGTTATAAAGATGAACTCGTAGAAAAACTGGCAAAACTTGTAAGTATAAATAGTGAACAAGGAGAAGCTAGTGAAGATGCTCCATTTGGTTTAGGGCCAAAGACAGCTTTAGTTACAGCTTTAGATATGCTAGATAAAGATGGATTTAAAACTGTTAATTTAGATAATTATGCAGGATATGCAGAAATGGGTGAAGGGGATGATGTAATTGGTATCATTGGTCATCTAGATATTGTACCTGCTAAAAAAGAAGATGGTTGGGATACAGATCCATTTGTACAAACAGAAAAAGATGGCATTTTATATGGTCGTGGTGTAAGTGATGATAAAGGTGCAGTAGTCGCATCAATGATTGCGATGAAAGTTATTCGTGACTTACAAATTCCATTAAATAAGAGAATTAGATTAATCATGGGAACAAACGAAGAATCTGGTTCTAAATGTCTAGAATATTATGTGGAAAAAGAAGGAGATGTAACATTTGGTTTTACACCAGATGGAGATTTCCCTGGCGTATATGGTGAAAAAGGAATGATTAAAGCATCTTATCATTCTAAAAATACAAATATCTTAGATATTGAAGGTGGTTCTGTTTCTAATGTTGTTTGTTCTAAATGTACAATCAAAGTTCAAAAACAATCTTATTCTGCAAAAACATTAAAAGATTATTTTGAACAAAAGAATTTAACTTATTCTATTGAAGAAAAAGAAGATGGAGATGTAATTACATTACAAGGTGTTGCGGCTCATGCGTCTATGCCAGAACTTGGTGTAAATGCGATATCTGAATTATTTACAGCCTTAAAACAAGCAGGTTACCAAGATCCATTTGTAGATTTCTATTGTAGTCATTTTGGACTAACAACGGATGGTTCTTTATTTGGGGCAGCTTGTTCAGATGAATATGGTGCTTTAACTGCTAATAATGGTGTAATCCATATGAAAGATGGTGTAATCACGGGAACAATTGATATGCGTTCTCCAGTATCCATGAATGTTAAACAAGTTATTCGTCAAATGAATGAAGAAAATCGTTTAAGTGATGAAGGTGGCGAAATTGTCATTGAAGGAAGTCGTGATCCATTATTCTATCCACCAGAATCTACTTTAGTTTCTAATCTAGTTCAAGCATATAGAGATGTTACTGGGGATACAGAAGCTGAACCAATGACAATTGGTGGAGGAACATATGCAAAAGAAATCGGTAATACTATCGCATTTGGTTGTGCTTTCCCTGGAAAAGACTATCGCATTCATAACACAAATGAATGGGTAGAAATCGATGAACTCTTGTTACAAGCGGAAATCTACGTACAAGCAATTATCAATTTATTAAATGTCTAATGAGTAGCCCAAGGGCTACTCTTTTTGTTGTATAATAAGAGACATGAAAAAAGTAGCGATATTATATGATTTTGATAAAACATTATGTGATAAAGATATGCAAGAATATAGCCTAATCCCTACATTAGGTTATGATGATCCAAATTTGTTTTGGAAAAAAGTTGGGGAATTAAGTGTAGAACATCAAATGGATAAAATTAGTGCATATTTGTATCTATTACAAAAAGAGTTTGCGGATCAAGGGACACCTTTAAGAAAAGAAGATTTTTTACCTTCAGGTAAGAAAATTAACTTATATCCTGGTGTAGATACTTGGTTTGATCGTATCAATAAAATTGGTAGAGATTTAGATTTAGAAGTAGAACACTATGTTATTTCTAGTGGAATGAGTGAAATCATTGAAACTGTTGATATAGCAGATAAATTTAAAAAGATATATGCATGTAAGTATTTTTATGATGAAGAAGGTATTGCTAAGTGGCCTGCAGTAATTGTGAACTATACAACGAAAACGCAATATATTTTCCGTATCAATAAACAAGTATTAGATGAACATAACGATAAAGACTTAAATACTTGGATTAAACCATCAGAAAGACCTATTCCGTTTAAAAGAATGATTTATATTGCGGATGGGTTAACGGATATACCATGTATGAGACTAGTACGTGAATATGATGGTAGATCAATAGCGGTATATAATCCTAATGATAAAGGACCAAGCAAAGAAGCTGTTCAACTTGTAAAGGAAAAACGTGCTGATTTTATGAGTAAAGCAGATTATCGTGAAAATAAAGATATGGAAAAACTTGTAAAACAAATATTAATCACGATAGCAAATGTAAGTAAATTAGAAGATCTTGAAGGGAAAATCCAATGAAAAAGAAGAAAAGAAGACGTAGAAGAAGGCTAAATAAAATAGCTGTTCTTTTAGGAATATGTATTATTTTAATTATATGTGTTGTATCAGGACTAATATTTTTAGCATGTTCTTCAAATAAAGGAAAAACGGTTATTGCATTAGATGCAGGACATGACGTAACTAATCCTGGTTATTCAGGGATGATTACAGAATACGAATATACATCTAAAATGACAGAAAAACTCAATACATTATTTAAAGCTGATAATCAATTTGAAGTGATTTTGACGCATGATGCAGATGAAGATATGCCACTAGGACAAAGGGTAGAGAAAGCAAATGATGTAGATTTAGTGTTAACGATTCATGCAAGTTTTAATGGTGATTCGAATGTATCAGGAATTCACGCTCTAGCTAAACCTACTAACAAAAAAGGACATGATCAAAGTAAAGCAGTTGCTCAAAAAATAGCTGAAAAAGTTGAAAATTGTACCGCGGCTTATGAATATTATGAGCCTTTAAAAGAGAATGAATATGATATTAAATATGTCGATATTAATGATGAAACGACATATGAATATGAAACACTAGAATTTATGGAAGCGACAGATATTCCTGTGGTTCAAGTAGAAGGAATGTATGTGACAAGTCAAAGTGATGTAGATACATATATGAGTGATGAAATGATTGATACTGTTGCGCAAAATATCTATGAAGCAATCAAAGAAGTATATGTAAAGGAATGATATGTTAAATTCTGAAAGATATTTAAATGCATATGCGTCTATTGAAAAATCATTGAATGAAATTAATGGTTCAAAAAAGTATATTCCTTTTTCGCAATTATTAGCTTCTACTGCTAAACAAAATAAGTTAGTAGAAAGACATTATGCAGATTTAAAAGAATATAACGAATTAAGAAATGCAATTGTTCATCATCGTGATGAAGAAATGGAAATTATTGCTGAGCCAAGTGATGCGACAGTAAAAAACATTGAGCATATTGCAGAAGTACTTAAATCAGGTAAATATGCATTGAATTATGCGAGTAAAGATGTCGTGACGATTTCTAGTGAAGCAACAATATTAGAAGCGTTTAATCAAATGAAAGAAGCTCATTTATCGAAGATTCCTGTATATCGAAATAAAGAATTTTTAACGTTAGTTACTATGGAAGAAATCGCTAAATGGGGATTAAATCATGAATTTCATGATCAAAATATCATGGAAGTAATTGAAGGAAATAAAGCTGAGAGAGTCGTTTTTATTCATGCGAAAAGTTCAATCCATGACGTAATCTGTTTGTTTGAAAACTCAATTAAAAATAAAGAAAAGACACCGTTTATTATCATTACGGAAAAAGGGAATAAACAAGAAAAACCATTAGGGATTATTTCTTCCTATGACTTAATTGGTATCTTATCCGCAATGCTATAAAGTATGATAAATATTGCATTTTACATGTTAAAAGCTACAATAAAGTTAGCAAAGCATTAAAAGGAGAAGCAAAATGGATCAATCAGGAAATACGCTTACAAAAAAAGCACTTATTGAGCAAATCGCTGAAAACCATAATTTAACAAAAAAAGATGCGACTGAAGTAGTGACTGATGTATTCGAATTAATTGGTAATACATTAAAAAATGGTGGTGTAGTTGACATTACAGGTTTTGGTAAATTTGCAGTAAAAGAAAGAAAATCAAGAACAGGGGTAAATCCTAGAACAAAAGAAAAGATTAAAATTAATGCGACAAAAGTTCCTGGATTTAAACCAAGTAAAACATTAAAAGAAAAAGTAAAATAAGTAAAAGAGGGAAACCTCTTTTATTCATAGGAGTGAATATGGGTAAATATATTGAATTACATTGTCATTTTGATGGTTCCTTAAATGTACAAAAAAGTTATGAATTAGCTAGAGATAGAAATATTATTCCTGAAAGTATGAGCTATGAAGAATTTGCAAAAGAAATGCCTGTACCTTCAGATAATGTTAGTTTAGAGACATTCTTAGATCACTTTAAATTTCCATTAGCAATCTTACAAGATAAAGAAGCTCTATATGAATCTATGATTGCTTGTATTGGAGATTTAGAAAAAGATAACTTATGTTATGTGGAATTAAGATTCGCTCCTCAAGCACATGTACAAAAGGGATTATCGCAAGAAGATGCAGTACTAGCTTGTATTGAAGGTGTAAATAAGGCAAAAGAATTATATCCTGATATAACCGTGCAACTTATTCTTTGCATGATGTGTGATAACATTGGGGATAGCGAAGTAAATCTAGAAACAGCTAGACTATCCGCAAAATATTATCAAAAAGGTGTATGTGGTTTAGATCTAGCAGGTGCTGAAGGATTAGTACCTTATGCTAACTATCAAAAATGTATTGCGATTGCGAAAGAAAAACATGTACCAATTACATTACATGCTGGAGAAAGTGGACCTAGTTCAAATGTTCATGATGCTTTAGCACTAGGCGCTGATAGAATTGGCCATGGAGGACATGCGCTAGAAGATGAGGCTGTTGTACAAGAACTATTAGATAAGCAAATGGTTCTAGAACAATGTGTCACATCCAATATTCAATGTCATAACCAACCTAGCTATGAAGGTCATTCTTTAAGATCTTTATTTGACAAAGGGGTAAAAGTTACAATCAATACCGATAATCGTTCTTTATCTGGTACAACTCTTCAAGAAGAAATCGATAAGGTTAAGAAATATATGCATTTTAATGATGAAGAAATTCATCAAATGATGCTTAATGCAATAGATGGTGCTTTTACTAGCGAAGAAGAAAAAGAAAGATTAAGAAAACTAATATAAAAAAGATGTAAGCTTATCGCTTACATCTTTTTAGAATGTATAACACATTTTAATATGTTCAATGCCATCTTCTAGAAATGGTTCAGAGATTTGTACAAAACCACATTTTTCATATAGGCTTCTTGCATAAGTTTGTGCTTCAATGATGATTTTATCCGCGTGATATTTTTCCTTAGCGATACTAATACCAAGTTGAACAGCTAATGTTCCATAGCCTTTTCTTCTATCTAAAGAGAGAACTCTACCAATAGATACTTCATGGAATGGATTATTTTGATCAATGACTCTACAATAAGCGACAATTTTATGGTTTTCTTCTAACCAAATATGATATGCATTTTGATCTAAATTATCTACTTCTTGGTAAGGACAATTTTGTTCTACGACAAATACACTTGTTCTAATTCTTAATAACTCATATAACTCACTAGGAGTTAATTCACTAAATTGTTTGATGAATATTTCCATATTATTTTAGCTCAAATGTTAATTTTGCCTTTTTGTTTTCATAATCAAAATGACAAATTGCACCATTAATAAATGTCATTGTAGGAATCGTATGACCAATATCCGCATCATAGAAGTAAGGAATATCACCGAGAGCTCTAGATAAAGCTTCTTCATAAGTTAAACCTGTTCCATTGCTAGAACCAAATAATGTTCTACCAACAATTACCGCTTTTACTTCATCTAACCAACCAGCATATTTCATCTGTAATATTGTTAGATAGAACGCTTCAGAAGTTAAAGCAAAATCTTCAAAATAAAGAATGATTCCATCTTCTTTATACTTTTGATTGAATTCTTTCATGCCATCAAATTTTGTGCCAATTAAATCTTTTAATACATCTAAGCATCCACCAACTAATCTACCTGTAGTATGAATCGAAGATACATTTGATTTCCAAGTGTTTGGCTTATCAAATACTTCAGGTAAACCAGAGAAACGCTTTGTAGAAGAAATAAAATCATAACTTTCTTGAGTGATTAAGTTTCCTTCAATTAAAGATAAACAATTATCTAATGAAACATGAGATGGATTTAAATCAAAGCTACCAGCATTCATGCCATACATTGTCGCAACATCATATTTGACGGTATAAGTAAATAATAAGCTAGTAGGATCAGACATACCTAATAACCACTTTGGATGATCTTTCATATATTCAAAATCTGTATCTTGAAGCATTTCGTATAAGAAATCACCACCTGCAGCAGCCATAACGACATCTACCTTATCGTTTTCAAAAAGTTCTTTTAGTTCTTTTGCACGTGTTTTTGCGTCAGCACTTCTTAACTCTTTACTTCTTACAGAATCTGTTTCGATAATGTGATAACCATGTTTTTTTAGATAAGTAATTGCTTGATCAAAATCTTCAGGTTTATCGCCAACACCAGCACTAGGAGCACATATACCAATTGTTCCATTTTGCTTTATAAATTTTGGATATTTCATAAAATTCTCCTTAATAATCAATACTATTTTATACAAAATTGAAAAAGTGTAAATGTAATGATTTTTTGAGGTGTGCTAAATTGAAACTGTAATTAAGGAGAGAATATTTAAATATGGCAAGAACATTTTCAGAGAGTGTGAAGGCTTTTGGAGCTAAACAAGTATTAAGTTATTTGCAAAAGGATCCAGAAAAGCATATTCCACAAATTATTGACTGGTTAGAGAAGTATGGCGGTAAAAAAGCTATGCCAGGACAACTTGCATTCGTTAAGCAAGCATTATCAAACAAAGATAACAAATGGTATAAATATGCAATGAGCATTTTCAATGATATCGATCCTCACTGTATTGAAAAATTCATGGAAGATTTCGTTATCAATTCAGCATTATTAGGCTTACCTCAAGAAAAGAAGATGGCTGAAAAGTACAACTGTAACGTTCCTTGGACAATCTTATTTGATCCAACGTCAGCTTGTAATATGGCATGTACTGGTTGCTGGGCAGCTGAATATGGACATACATTAGCTTTATCTTATGAAGATATGGATAAGATTATCACTCAAGGTAAAGAACTTGGTGTATATATGTACTTATTAACAGGTGGTGAACCTCTAACAAGAAAACAAGATATCTTAAAGTTAGCTGAAAAACACAATGACTGTTATTTCCACATCTTTACAAATACAACATTAATTGATGAACCATTCTGTAGAGAAGTCGTTCGTTTAGGTAATATTTCTTTCGCACCAAGTATTGAAGGAAGTCGTGAATCAACAGACTCAAGACGTGGTGAAGGATGCTATGACAAGGTTCTAGCAGCTTTAGATTTATTAAAGAAATATGGAATCGTATTTGCAGTATCTATTTGCTATACACATGCAAACTATAAAGAAGTTACAAGTGATGAATTCATCAACTTATTAATCGAAAAGGGTGCTAAGGTTGCTTGGTACTTCCACTATATGCCAGTAGGAGCTGACGCTTCACCTGACTTATTACTAAGACCTGAAGAAAGAGAATATGTATATAACAGAGTAAGATATATCCGTTCTGAAGAAAGTCCATTCCCTATCTTCACAATTGACTTCCAAAACGATGGTGAATATGTTGGTGGATGTATTGCCGGTGGTAGAAACTATTGCCATATCAACTCAAATGGTGATGTTGAACCATGTGTATTCATTCACTACAGCCAAGCAAATATCAAGGACCAAGACTTACTTGATTGCTTAAGACAACCATTATTCATGCAATATCATGATAACCAACCATTTAATGAAAATATGCTTCAACCTTGTCCAATGCTAGAAAATCCTACAAGACTAGGCGAAATGGTTGAAAAATCAGGTGCACATAATACAGACTTAGTTTCTAAAGAATCTCCAGCTGACTTAGCGAAGAAGACAATTCCATACGCAAAAGAATGGGCTCCTAAAGCTAAAGAGTTATGGGAAAAAGAAAAAGCAGAAAAAGAAGCTAAGAAAAACGCATAACTTTATAAATTGAAGGCACTTTGCTCAATGCAAGTGTCTTTTTTTGTTGTAGAATGAAGATAACTAGGAGATAAGAATATGACAAATCATGTGAAACTAGTCGTTGCGGACATTGATGGAACATTAGTAGATGATGTAAATCATGAAATGATGCCTGTTACTAAGAAGGCTTTGCATATTTTACAAGATCATGGCGTATATTTAGGAATAGCATCTGGTAGAAGCGTAGATCAAACGATGAAAAATAGAATCAAAAATTGGGGCTTTGAGAAACCGTTTGAACTACTGATTGGACTAAATGGTGGTGAAATCTATGATGAAGTTCATCATACAAAGACAGAATTCTATAAGTTAAAAAAAGAATATGTAAAAGAAATTATCGAAATGATGGCTCCATTTAACTTAAATCCGTTTATTTATCGAGATGATTATATGCTTGCTAGTAGGATGGATAAAGATATGGAAGCTTCTAGTAAAAGAAATTCGCAAGGGGTTCATATTGCAAAAGATATCAGTGAATTATATGAAACAGATATATCTAAGATTATGTTTAGAATGCCTGCAGAATTAATGCCTAAAGCAGAAGAGAGAGTCGCTTCATTTGGTGAAAAACCGTATCGAGCATTTAAAACACAAACAACAATGCTTGAATTTATGGATAAGAGAATTAATAAAGGAAATGCATTACGGAAATTCTGTGAAGATAATGAAATTGCATTAGAGGATGTTATTGCCTTTGGCGATATGACAAATGATAATGAATTGCTAGAAACAGCTGGTTGGGGCGTATGTTTATGTAATGGAAATGAAGAGACAAAAGCGATTTCTAATGATATTACTATTTACGATAATAATCATGATGGTTTAGGATATTATCTAATGAAAAAAGTAATCCATAAGAAAGAGTGGGAATAGTATGAGTGAAACACAAATAAAAATAAAAAAACATCGTATTTATGATCATCCAATTATTGGAGCAATTGTTGGAATGATCTTAACACTAGTAGCATATATATTGCTTATTGGTATAGCAAAAGTGATATATCCTTCAGATACAGATATAGCAGCAAGCATTAGAAGTATTATTGCGGCTAGTATATGTTTATTATTTCATGCATTTTATTTTAGAGGAGATATTCAAAATTTCTTTAAAGTAAAAGGCTTAAAAAAAGGATTCTTATTAGGTTGGAGTATCATCGCTGTAGCGTTAATCTCTCTTGTGGATGATTTCATAGAACAAGAACAATTAGGTAGTGTAATTGTGGCGCTTATTTCAGGACTAGCACCAGGATTAAGTGAAGAAACAATCTTTAGAATTATTCCTTTATCTATTGCAATGCGTAAATTAGAGGATAAAAAGAAATTACTTATTCCTTGTATAATTACAAGCTTACCATTTGGATTATTACATCTAGCGAATATATTCATGGGAGCAGATGTTACTTCTTCTATTATTCAAGTATTATATGCTATTGCAATTGGTATATTACTAGCAGGAATATATGTTCGTACAAAGAATATGTGGGCAATTATAGGACTACATACATTTATGGATTTTATTGCTTCTTTAAGTCAAAGTATGCAAGATTCAGGTGGCATTTTGACAGAATCTGTTAATACCGCATCAATCATTATCTTACTTTGCTTTACTATCGCATTTTATATCAATGCAATTGGAGTTTGGCGTACAAATCTAAAGAAATAAATGAAAAGGCATACCACTTTGTTGTGATATGCCTTTTTGCTAATCTACTTTTCTTAAAATATCTAAAGTATGAGAGCTTGCACCAATTAAATCTTGTCTTTCACAAGTAGATAAATGATATTGCATAAATAGTTCGAATGTTTCTTCATCCATCTTATTTAAGATAGGTCTCATGTAATCACTTGGACCATCTGCCGCAATGATTTGTATTCTCTCTAAATTTAGTTCGGAATTTAGCTCATTAATTTGTTCGATACGAATATAGCTATATAAATCATCAATACTAGTTTGTGTCTGGAAATTAGAATCAATCTTACCTGATTGCATCGCTTCTTTGATGTAATTGTCTCTAAAGCCATGAATTAATATACTATACTCATTCATGACATAAGCGACAAAGATAACACCATTCGTTTTGGTGACTCTTTTTGCTTCAGATAAAGCTTGTATTTTATCTTGGGGATTAAATAAGTGATACATTGGTCCTAATAATAAAGTGATATCAAATGTATTATCTTTATATCTTGAAAGGTCTAATGCATTTCCTTGAACAGCTTTTACATTACTTTTTTTTGCCTTTAATACACCTAAGTTATTTTTAACAAGTTCTATCGCATCAACTTCATAACCTTCATTACTTAAAGCTACACTATATCTTCCTGTACCAGCACCAATATCAAGTATTCGATTATTAGGTTTTAGATATTTATGGATATAAGTCATAGAAGTACGGTATTCTACTTGACCATGTCTTGATAATAACCGTTTATCTTCACAGAACTTACCATAGTAGTTTTCTAATTCATTCATTTTAGTCTAAATGCCAGATGTCGTTATTGTATTCTTTGATTGTTCTATCACTTGAGAAGAATCCAGCTTTAGCGATATTGACTAGCATCATACGTTTCCATTTAGCACGATCATTGTAGTCTTCAATCATTCTATTCTTTGTTTCAACGTAGCTTTCAAAATCTAATAATGTCATAAACCAATCTTTATTAATTAAGTTATTCTTTACATCATTTAATAGTTTTGCATTACCGATAGAAAGTAGTTCTTCACTAGTAATAAAGTCAACTGCTTCATGAATCATAGGAACGTTGTTGTAATACTCTACAGCGTGATATCCACTAGTGTTATATAAGTTAATGACTTCATTAGATGTCTTACCAAAGATATAGATATTGTCATCACCAACTAAATCTTTAATTTCTACATTCGCACCATCTAATGTACCAAGAGTGACGGCACCATTTAACATGAACTTCATATTACCAGTGCCACTAGCTTCTTTTGATGCTAGAGAAATTTGTTCGGAAATATCACATGCTGGAATAATCTTTTCTGCTTTAGCAATGTTGTAGTTCTTTAGCATCACAACATTTAGATATTTAGAAACAATAGGATCTTTTTGGATTAACTCTTGTAAGCATAAGATCAAATGAATAATATCTTTAGCCATGATATATGCAGGAGCTGCTTTCGCACCAAAAATAACTGTAATTGGATGAGCAGGGTAGTTTCCTTTTTTGATTTCTAAATATTCATGAATCACATATAGAGCATTCATTTGTTGACGCTTATATTCATGCATACGTTTAATTTGAACTGCATAGATAGAATTAGGATCAACATCAACATTTTCTTTTCTCTTAATAAAGTTAGCTAAATCTACTTTGTTCTGATATTTAATTTCTTCTAAACGATTTAATACATCTTCATCATTGATGTAGTTTAATAAGTTTTCTAGCTTAGAAGCATCTGTCTTCCATTCTTCACCAATTAAGCTATCAATAAAGTTAGATAATGGTAAATCACAATGTGTAATCCAACGTCTAAATGTAATACCATTTGTTTTATTGTTAAAACGTTCTGGATAAATATTATAGAAAGGATGTAATTCTTGATTCTTTAATATTTCTGTATGTAATGCGGCTACACCATTAATAGAATGAGAGAAGTGCATATCCATACGAGCCATATGTACACGTCTACTATCATCAATAATATTTAATTCTTTATTGTCATGATATGCACATACTACTGCATAATCTAGACCTGTAATAATTGGCATAAGTTGTGGAACAACTTCATTTAAGTAGTCCATAGGCCATTTTTCTAATGCTTCAGCTAAGATTGTATGGTTTGTATAACCACAAACATTTGTGACAACATCAGCTGCTTCTTTCATCGTGAATCCTTCTTTAATTAATAAACGAATTAATTCAGGGATAACCATAGAAGGATGTGTATCATTAATTTGAATGGCAACATATTTTGCTAAATCATGTAAATCGTGATTTAACTCTTTTTGTTCATGGATAATTAATTGCGCTGCATTACTAACCATGAAATATTGTTGGTATATTCTTAATAATTGACCATCTTTATCACTGTCATCAGGATATAAGAATAAAGTTAAGTTTTTAGCGATATCTTTTTTATCAAAAGAAATACCTTCTTTAACAATAGATTCATCAATGGAATCTAAGTCAAATAAATGTAATTTTGTATGACCATTCTTATAACCTAGAATATCCATATCATACATACATGAGTGATATGTCTTACCTGCTAATTCAATAGGGAAAGATACATCAGTTTTTGTTAAACGACATGGAGAAGTAATCCATTTGTCTGGTACTTCATGTTGCTCGTGGTTAATGAATTCTTGTTTGAATAAACCAAAGTGATAACGTAATCCAATACCATCACCACTATAACCAAGTGTAGAAATAGAATCTAAGAAACAAGATGCTAGTCTACCTAGACCACCATTACCTAGAGAAGGTTCTTGTTCGAAGTTTTCTACATCGATTAAGTCTTTACCATTTTCTTCTAGTAGTTTTTTTACATCGGCATAGATGCCTAAATTGATTAAGTTCTTACCTAATTGCTTTCCACATAAAAACTCTGCACTAATGTAATAAAGCTTCTTTTCCTTTTTTGTTACAGGACGTTCATCAGATAGTTGCTTCGTTAAATGTAGTAATGCATCATAGAGTTCTTCAGATGATGCATTTTGAATCTCTTTGTTTAGAAGGGATTCAATTTGTTGTTTTAATTCCATAATTCACCTCTTCAATGCGACATGATTCTAACATAACTATAAAAAAGTGTCACATTTTGTTAGTGTGATATAATACCTATGCTTTAAGAGGAGAAAAATCATGGCATTCTTATTTGAAATATTTAAATCAATTTTATATGGAATTGTACAAGGAATTACAGAATGGTTACCAATTAGTAGTACAGGTCACTTAATTCTATTAAATACAGTATTACCTTTAAATGTATTTAATGATGCGGCTAAGAATACTGCATTCTGGGATATGTATAAAGTAGTAATACAGTTTGGTTCTATCTTAGCTGTAGCTTTAATTTACTTTGAAAAATTAAATCCATTTTCTGCTAAGAAGAATAATTTAGAAAAGAAATCTACTTGGAACTTATGGTTCAAGATTATTGTGGCAACTATTCCAGCAGGTATTGCAGGAGTATTATTAGATGATTTTATCGATTCTAAATTTTCTACACCAGTGGTTGTAGCAATTGCCTTAATTGTATATGGTGTTCTATTTATCATCATGAAACCATTAGGTAAATCAAAAGTAAATTCTGTAAAAGAAATGGATTACTTAACAGCATTTAAAGTAGGTTGTTTCCAAATGTTAGCACTTATTCCAGGAACATCACGCTCTGGTAGTACAATCTTAGGATCAACACTTGTTGGTTGTTCTAGAACTACCGCAACAGAATTCTCATTCTTTATGGCTATTCCTGTTATGTTAGGGGCAAGTTTACTTAAGATCATCAAGATGAAAGCACCATTTACTTTTGCGGCAATATTTATTCTTCTTGTAGGAATGGTAGTAGCGTTTATCGTATCGGTAATTGTTATTAGAAGTTTCTTAAAATATATTCGTAAGCATGATTTCAAGGTATTTGGTTACTATAGAATTGTATTAGGTGTATTAATTCTTATTCTTGCGTTAACTCATTTATTACCATCTGGATTAGCCGCATGATTCAAGATTGTATAGCTTTATTTTTAGAAGGACTATTGTCCTTTTTCTCACCATGCGTATTACCACTAGTGCCTTTATATATAGGTTACCTAACGAGTGATTTAAAAGTAAATGAAAAACAATCGAAGTTACGTATTGAAACAATGATACGCACATTCTTCTTTGTATTAGGTATATCTACAGTTTTCTTTCTAGTAGGACTAGGATCTAGTGCTTTAAGAGTTTTTTTTACGAAACATTCCATTATCTTTACTTTAGTCGGTGGGTTCTTATTAATCCTATTTGGATTATTTTCGTTAGGAGTAATTGAGGTACCACTACTACAAAAAGAATATCGTTTGGTTTCATTTAAATCACAAAAAAATAAATATCTAAATGCATATTTGTTAGGATTCTTCTTTAGCTTTGCTTGGTCACCATGTATTGGTCCATTACTCGCATCTGCGTTAGTAAAAAGTGCTTCAGCTGCTACCGCAAGTATTGGTTGGCTTTATATTGGTGCATATACTTTAGGCTTTATCGTGGTATTTATCTTAGTAGGTTTATTTACAGAAGAAGTACTAGTGATATTAAAGAAACATAACAACATTGTTCGCTATACAAAGATAATTGGTGGTGTTGTCGTATTAGGCATGGGAATATACATGCTTTATACAGGATTTCAATCCATAGAAGCCTTAGAAAAATCATCAGATACAGTTATTAGCGAAACACAAAGTGATGAAAATTTAACAGATATAGAAAAGTATTCTTTTACCTTAAAAGATAGCGACGACAATGAAGTGACTTTATCTGATTATAAAGGTAAGACAGTCATCTTAAATTTCTTTGCGACATGGTGTACTTATTGTAAACAAGAATTACCAACACTCGAAGAAATACATCAAACAAGAGATGATGTAGTAGTACTCTTAGTCGCTGCACCTAATGTTGGTAACGAAGGTGATCAAGAATATATAGAAAATTTCATGAAAGAAAATGGCTATACGATGACGGTTTTATATGATGAATCTTCACAAGTAGTGAATGCTTATAATGTGACAGGTTTACCAACATCCTTCTTTTTTAAGGAAGATGGAAACGTGTTAGGATATGCTCCAGGATACGTTGAAGAAAGTACTTTAAACGAAATCTTAGAACAATGCAAAAATAATTAAAAATCATATTGCATTAAGTTTATACACTGTAATATAATAACCAAGTCAAAAAGAGACAATAAAAAAAACGGCAAATTTTCCGTTTATTTAATTGTCTCATTTTTTGTTTGTAATGGAGGGTAATATGAAGTATATTTTCGTGACAGGTGGTGTAGTTTCAGGCTTAGGAAAAGGAATTACTGCCGCATCTTTAGGACGTTTATTAAAACAAAGAGGCTTAAAAGTTATTTCTCAAAAATTGGATCCATATATCAATGTTGATCCAGGTACAATGTCTCCATATCAACATGGTGAAGTATTCGTTACAGATGATGGTGCAGAAACAGACTTAGACTTAGGACACTATGAACGTTTTATCGATGAAAATCTAAACAAATTCTCAAACTTAACAACAGGAAAAGTGTATTGGAATGTTTTACAAAAAGAAAGACGTGGCGAGTATTTAGGTGAAACAGTACAAATCATTCCTCATATTACCAATGAAATAAAGCGTTTTATCTACTCAGTAGGTGAAAAAGCACAAGCTGATGTCGTTATTACTGAAATCGGTGGAACAGTAGGTGATATTGAATCACAACCTTTCATCGAAGCAATGCGTCAAATTCGTATTGAAAATAATCATCATGATACATTCTTCATTCATGTAACATATGTACCTTATATTCCAGGTAGTGAAGAATATAAATCAAAACCAACACAGCACTCTGTAAAAGAATTACAAGTATCAGGTATTCGTCCTGATATCATCATTGCTAGATGTGATGGTCATTTACCAGAAGATGTTAAGCGTAAGATTTCTTTATTCTGTAATGTAAAGAGCGATTGTGTTATTGAAAATACAACTGTATCTGATTTATACGAAGCTCCAATTATGTTAGAAGAACAAAACTTCTCTAATATTGTTTGTAGAGAATTACAAATTGATGCGCCAACAATTGATTTAACAGAATGGAATGCAATGTTAGAAAGAGTACATAACCGTAACAAACATGTTCGTGTAGCGTTAGTAGGTAAATATGTACGTTTACACGATGCTTATTTATCTGTTGTTGAATCATTAAGACATGGTGGATATGAATGCGGTGCATATGTAGATATCAAATGGGTTGAATCTGAAGGTTTAACAAAAGATACTGTAGAAAAAGAATTCGCTGATGTAGATGCAATTATCGTTCCTGGTGGATTTGGTGATCGTGGTATTGAAGGAATGATTGAATCCGCAAGATACGCTAGAGAAAATAATGTACCTTACTTTGGTATTTGTTTAGGTATGCAAATTGCCGCAATTGAATTTGCTAGAAATGTATTAGGTTATAGTGATGCAAACTCAAATGAATTTGATCAATTAAGTACACATAAAGTAATCGACTTTATGGCAAACCAAAACGATACAATTGATAAGGGTGGAACAATGAGACTTGGTGCTTATCCTTGTGTAATCCAAAAAGGTTCTTTATTAGAAAAATGCTATGGTACAAATGAAATCTCTGAAAGACATCGTCATCGTTATGAATTTAATAATGACTACAGAGATGCATTCATTGAAAATGGTATGTTAATTTCTGGTACTTCTCCTGATACAAAACTTGTTGAAGCTATTGAAAATACAAAGAATGATTTCTTTATTGGTGTGCAATATCACCCTGAATTTAAGAGCCGTCCAAACCGTGCCCATCCTTTATTCAAAGGATTTGTTGAAGCAGGTTTAAAACGCGCAGAAAGAGATTAATCGTCATGGCAGATAAGATTATTGTATTAGATTTTGGTAGTCAATATAATCAATTGATTGCACGTAGAATCCGTGAATTCGGTGTATATAGTGAACTTCATTCAAATGAAATGAAGTTAGAAGATATCTTAGCCTTACAAGATGTTAAGGGAATTGTATTTAGTGGTGGACCTAATAGTGTTTATGATGATGGAGCACCTAAATGTGATCCTAGAATCTTTGAGAGTGGTTTACCAATCTTAGGTATCTGTTATGGTATGCAAATGACACATTACATGAATGGTGGAAGTGTTAAAGCATGTGAAAAGAAAGAATATGGTAGAACAGAGATTAGTGTTGATTTAAGTTCACCTTTATTCAAAGATACACCAGAAAAACAAATTGTTTGGATGAGTCATGGGGATCAAGTTGATAAACTAGCTCCTGGATTTAAAGCTGTAGCTTCAAGTGAAACTTGTCCTTTTGCGGCTAGTGCAAATGATGAAAAGAAGATTTATACATTACAATTCCATCCAGAAGTAAGAAATAGTGAATATGGCTTACAAATTCTAAAAAACTTCGTATTTGAAGTATGTAAAGCTGACGCAAATTGGTCAATGAAGAATTTCATCAATGACCAAATTGTTAAGATTAGAGAACAAGTAGGCGATGAAAAAGTATTACTCGCATTAAGTGGCGGTGTAGATAGTAGTGTAGTAGCTGCTTTATTACATAAGGCTATTGGTAATAACCTATACTGCATGTTTATTGATCATGGTTTACTTAGAAAAGGTGAAGCAGAATCAGTAGTAGAAATGTTTGGCAAGAACATGAACATCAATTTAACGAAAGTTGATGCACGTGAACGTTTCTTAACAAAGCTAGCTGGTGTGAGTGATCCAGAGAAAAAACGTAAGATTATTGGAAGTGAATTCATCTATACATTTGATGAAGAAGTACAAAAGCTTGTAACGTCAGAAAAGATTCATTGGTTAGCACAAGGCACACTATATACTGACGTAATTGAATCTGGCACAAAGACTGCTCAAACAATTAAGTCACATCACAATGTTGGTGGTTTACCTAAAGATATGGATTTCAAGTTAATTGAACCATTAAATACTTTATTTAAAGATGAAGTACGTAAAGTAGGTACAGAACTTGGCTTACCAGAAGAAATGGTATGGCGTCAACCATTCCCAGGACCTGGTCTAGGAATTAGAGTATTAGGTGAAATTACAGAAGAAAAACTTGAAATCGTTAGAGAAAGTGATGCAATCTTAAGAGAAGAAATTGCAAAAGCAGGTTTACAAAGAGATATTTGGCAATACTTTACAGCATTAACAAATATGCGTTCAGTAGGTGTAATGGGTGATCAAAGAACATATGATTATGCTGTAGCAATTAGAGCAGTTACTTCTATTGATGGTATGACAGCTGATTGGGCACAAATACCATATGATGTACTATCTGTTATTTCTAGCAGAATTGTAAATGAAGTAAAACATGTTAACCGTGTTCTCTTAGATATTACTTCTAAGCCTCCTGGAACAATCGAGTTCGA
>CAVIQY010000003.1:0-36176 GCA_963645035.1 bacterium
AAAGAATATTTTATAAAAAACTTATATTTAGTCTCTGTATATAACCTTTGTATAAAAGTCATTGACTTCATTGAAGAAAAGAATAATAATATTAGTGAAGAACAAAAGCAATAGCTTTATACAGAGAGATGCACGCGTCTCTCTGTATTTTTACAATAAGATTAATTGAGTCAAATATAAATAGTGTAAATACAACTGTTAGGATTAGCAAACAAAAAGATTAAATCTAAAGTAGTCATAGTTTTTTCAATCTCTAGTTTCAATTTACACCATCTACTTTAAATCTAAGATACGTTCTTATTCTTTTTTTCTATCACAAGAGTAATCTTTTCTCTCTTGTTATATATCTAAAATCATTTTTTATCTAAACAGTGGGGAAATCTACATTTTTTAGCGAATAAATATTATGTAGACCATTTTATGTGCAAGGAGACAAATATGAGTGAAATCAAATATAAAAAGCCATTAACAATTGAAGAACAAATTAATTATCTTGAAAAGAATAAAAGAGTCATTTTCAACGATATTAGTAAAGAAGATGCTATGAATATTTTGTATAAATATAATTACATAAATGTTATCAGTCCATTTAAATATTATTTTGCCTTAAAGGACTCTAACGGATATGTAATTAAAGATAAAAACAATTCTCACATTTATAAAAGAGATATAAGTTTCAGTGAATATTATTCCAAATATAAGAATGAACGCTCTCAATATTCAAATTTATATGCCGCTCTTTCATATTTTGAATCAGTATTTAATGCAATAGTTTCTAATGAGATTATCTGTAAATACAACTTAGATAACATTGATAAATTTAACAATTTCATTATATCGTTATCAAAAAATGTGCTTAAACTATCTAATGAATCTTTCGAATCAAAACAACACATGTTAAAAACAATTAGCAATTTTAAAAATGAGTTAAGCAAATATAATAGTATTTTTATTTTCTTGGATAGATTAACTCTTTCGGAACTTATAACAGTTTACAAAAGCTGCGATAAAGAAATAGGTAACATCATATTTAAATCAATGTATGATAACAACCTAACTTTAGGTTATAAAAAGAAGACAGATTTTGATAATTGTTTAAATAGATTAATTCAAGTTAGAAATTGCATAATGCATAGTAATAGCATAACTATCTTGCTTAGATATTATAGTGTGAAAGACAAATATTTAAGGAAATCAACTGACCGGAAAGCATACCAAAATGTCATAAAGAATTTACTAAAAATATGTGATGACCAGCAACATGCCTTATAAACGGGAAAATCCACCGATTTCTCGATGGATTTTTGCCTACCCTAATTGGGCTATCTGCATATACTATTTAACAGGCATTTTGATTTAATGTCAACAAAAAAACCGCTCATTTTGAACGGTTCAATTTACTTACTGGGGCGATTGATGGGACTCGAACCCACGAATGCTGGAGCCACAATCCAGAGTGTTAACCAACTTCACCACAACCGCCATAAGCAAAAATGATTATACATCATCAATCTATACTATGCAACAGGAATAATGATGTAAATATTTTCAGAAATTTGTTATTGCTTTTTCAGAAATTTATGTAAATAATATATGCAACAGCGATGAACAGGAAAAGTACCTAGCAAACTATCGTCAGTGAGTAAGGAATAGTGGAAACCTTATGACAAGCGTTAGCGAAAGAACACCTGCTAGCTTCGAACCGAAACTTCTGGAGTAGGCCTCGACGGAAACCAGTCCGTTAACTTGCTGGTTATTGATGACAGTCAAGAAAGTGACCTTTTGGTAATTTGGGTGGCACCGCGGAGTATACAGTCCTTCGTCCCATGTGTGGCGATGGGCTGTTTTATATTTACGGGGGAATATATTATGTGTGGTATTTTAGCAACAACAGATCCAAAAACAGATCAGAAATCATTTAAGGAAGCGTTAGCTACCCTTTTTGATCGAGGACCAGATGAAGGAAGAGTTTTAAGCGTAGATCACGGTACGCTTGGTTTTAGAAGATTATCCATTATGGGTTTATCTGAATCAGGTATGCAACCATTTGAATTAGATGGTAGTGCTGTAATTTGTAATGGTGAAATCTATTGCTTTAGACCTTTAAAAGAAAAACTAAAAGAAAAGTACACTTTCCATTCTGATTCAGATTGTGAAATATTATTACCATTATATAAAGAATATGGAGAGAAAATGTTTGGTATGTTAGATGCTGAATATGCCCTCGTTCTTTATGATGCAGATAAAGATACTTGGCTAGCAGCTAGAGATCCTATTGGTATTAGACCATTATTCTATGGATATACAGATAATCAAAAAATATGCTTTGGTTCAACCGCAAAGTCTTTAATGCCTATTGCGCATGATATCAAACCATTCCCTCCTGGATGCTATTACAAAGATGGAGAATTTATTCGTTATAGTACGATTTATCATGCGGACAGTTACAACGATGATTCATTAGAAACAGTATGCAAAAACATTCATGACAAATTAACTTTTGGTGTTGAAAAACGAATGGATAGTGACGCTCCTGTTGGCTATTTACTAAGTGGCGGTTTAGATTCTTCACTAGTATGTGCTATTGCACAAAAGAAATCTAGTAAACCAATTCGCACTTTCTCTATTGGAATGGATACAGATGCGATTGATTTAAAATATGCAAAACAAGTAGCTGATTATATTGGTAGTGATCATACAGAAATCATTATTAACAAAGAAGATGTAATTAAAGCTATACCTGAAGTCATTCAAGTATTAGAAACATGGGATATTACAACTATTCGTGCTTCTATCGGTATGTACTTATTATGTAAAGCAATTCATCAAACAACAGATGTTCGTGTCTTATTCACTGGTGAAATTTCCGATGAATTATTTGGTTATAAATATACAGATTTCGCTCCTGATGCGGAAAGTTTCCAACAAGAAGCTGAAAAGAGAATTAAAGAATTATATATGTATGACGTATTAAGAGCTGATCGTTGTATTTCTTCAAATAGTATGGAAGGAAGAGTTCCATTTGGAGATTTAGACTTTGTTCGTTATGTTATGTCTACTAACCCTGAGTTAAAAATGAATCATTACAACATGGGTAAATATTTAGTAAGACATGCTTTTGAAGAAGATCATATCTTACCTGAAAATATCTTATTTAGAGATAAAGCTGCGTTTAGTGATGCGGTGGGTCATTCCTTAGTGGATGATATTAAGGAATATGCCGAAAGTTATTATACAGATGAAGAATTTACTGAAAAATGTAAAAAGTATACGTATCACGCTCCATATACAAAGGAAAGTTTATTATATCGTGAGACATTTGAGTCATTCTATCCAAATATGGATGAAATGATTGTAGATTATTGGTTACCAAATCAAACGTGGCCTGGATGTAAAGTAAATGATCCTAGTGCTCGTTATTTATCAAATTATGGAAAGTCAGGAGAATAGTTATGTTAGACATTAAAATCACTAAAGCAACAACTTTAAAAGAAAAACCTATTGATGAAAGTACCCTTGGTTTCGGTAGTATTTTTACCGACCACATGTTTGTAATGGACTACATTGCAGGAGAAGGTTGGATCGACCCCCGTATAGAGCCTTACCACTCTTTTTCGATTGACCCCTCTTGCAATGTATTACATTATGCTCAAGAAGTATTCGAAGGAATGAAAGCTTATCGTACACCTGATGGATATATTCAATTATTTAGACCAGCATGTAATGCTGAACGTATGCAGAAATCTTGTGATAGATTATGTATGCCTACTGTTGATGTAGATGATTTCTTACAAGCTTGTTTAACTCTTGTAGAGCTAGAAAAAGATTGGGTACCTCATAGTGAAGGAACTTCCCTATATATAAGACCTTTCATGTTTGCTTCAGCAAATGGTTTAGGTGTACACGCTTCTACAAAATATACTTTCTGCATCATCTTATCTCCTAGTGGATCTTATTTCAAAAACGGTTTAGCTGCGACAAGAATCTATGTAGAAGATGATTATATCCGTGCTGCACCTGGTTTAACTGGATTTGCTAAATGTGGTGGAAACTATGCCGCAAGTATTAAATCAGGAGAACTAGCTAATGAATTAGGTTACGATCAAGTATTATGGCTTGATGGTGTACATAAAAAATATGTTGAAGAAGTTGGTGCGATGAATATCTTCTTTAAGATAGATGAAAAACTATATACAGCAGCTTGTACAGGAACTGTATTAAATGGTGTCACAAGAAGAAGTATTATCGATTTAGCTAGAGAAGATGGATATGAAGTCATTGAAGGCCCTTTAGCCATAGAAGATGTCGTTAAAGCTGGTAAGGAAGGTAAACTCGAAGAAGTATTTGGAACAGGAACCGCTGCTGTAGTCGCTCCTGTAAAAGAATTAAAATACAGAGATGATGTCATTTATATTGGCGATGGTAATATTGGCCCACTAACAAAGAAGTTCTATGACACATTAACTTCTATTCAAAAAGGAGAAAGTCCATTACATCCTGAATGGATTACAAAAGTTTGTAAAGGATAATAAACAAATAACCGGTTTGAAGATTCATTCAAATCGGTTATTTTATTTTGTGCTATTTACACTCTTCAAATATTTGTAATATTTCTTCATGCGTCATTTTCTTATAGCTACCATTAGAAATATTACAAGAATCAGCGATTTCTTTTAGATTGATATGATCATCAACACCTAATTCTCTAAGTGTTGTTGGCATACCAATTTCCCTAATGAACTGTGCTAGTGCTTCTACACCTAATTGTGCTAGTTCTTCGTCTGTTTTCCCTTTTTTCGAAATACCCCAAACATTTGTCGCAAATTGAGCAAATTTCTTTTTTCCTGCAATGCATATATGTCTGTAATATACAGGATGAAGTACTGCCAAACCTGCACCATGATTGCAGTTCGTGTATGCACCTAATTGATGTTCCATTTGATGACATTCAAAATCTGTCTTTTTCCCTAGTTTAATTAACCTATTTTCTGCTAGTGTCGCATCCCACATTAAATTACTTCTGGCCGTATAATCTTTAGGATTTGAAATGGCTACACGAAGATTTGTAATTACATTTCTCATTAATGCTTCCGAGATATCATCAGATACATTATTTTCGTCTGGTTCACTAAAGTAGATTTCCATAATATGAGAAAGTGTATCAAAAGCCCCTGATACCATTTGAAATTTAGGAACGCTACAAGTATATGTAGGATCTAGCATTGCAAATTTTGCATTTAGCTTAGCATAATCTCTACCTGTTTTTATATGCAGTTCTTCATTTGTAATGACTGCTCCACCATTACATTCGCTCCCTGTTCCTGAAGTTGTAACAATGATTCCTAATGGTAATGGATCAAAATCAACCACTCCTTGTTTTGCAAAGAAATCATTCCAAATATCACCATCATAATTTACTCCTAGAGATATCGCTTTAGCGCAATCCATCACACTTCCTCCACCACATGCAAGCAGTAGATCCACTTTACTATCTTTTGCAAGTTTTACACCTTCTAATACTTTACGATAAGTAGGATTAGAAGAAATACCATTAAATTCAATTACTTCTTTATTTAGTGTTTTAAGAATCGTGATGATTTCATCATAAATACCATTCTTTTTAATTGAACCACCACCATAACAAAGCATAATCTTGTTCCCATAAGAAGATAGAATATTTGCTAAATTCTTCTTCACACAATCTTTACCAAAATAGACTTTCGTCGCATTTTCAAAAATAAAATCGTTCATCTTTTTTCTCCTTCCAATACTTGCTTTATTTCTAATCCTTAAAGCTAGCTTTAAGTCAAGCATATTTTTAGAATTATAAAAAAAACAGGTTTTACCCCTGTTTCTTTGCAACACATTTTAAAATTATTAGTCTACTCCATCGCATCTAGATGAACGCTTTTTACAGCATTTAATTGCCTTAATGACTTAACCATTTCTTCTACTGTACCATTTAATGCAGTAACGTCTAAAGATACAAGTACATTTGCTTTACCATTAATCGGTATAGCTTGAGAAATCGTTAAAATGGATGTACTTAAGCCAGTTAGTGTTTGAATCACGGTAGCTAAAGAACCATTTTCATCTTTTAAAATCAATGAAATAACCGCATGTCTTGTCGCTTTATTCTCTGTTGTTTCAAATACATAATCTTTATATTTATAGTATGTATTTCTTGAAATTCCTGCAATTTGTACTGCTTTTGTTACCGTAGTTACTTCTTTATTTTCTAATAGTTTCCTAGCATAAATAACTTTTTCTAAATAATCCGGAACCATTTTACGATGTACAATCAAAAAATCATTTTTCATAATACTTCCGTCCCCCTTTCACACAAAGTTACTTTTCTAATATCACAATACTCTATTTTTTGAATAAAATCATCAGATACTTCTTTTTGACTAATCCCTAAGCAAGTAGATCCTGATCCACTAATCACAACAATTCCACCTGTTTCTCTTTCAAATTCATTTCTTAACGCATCAAAGAAAGGAATTAATTTCTTACGATAAGGCTCATGTATTTGATCAAGTTCACCATATTTTAGTAAATCTAATGATCCTTCTTCTAATCCTTTAAGCATATATACCGCATTAGCGATATTACTAGACGCAACACTTCTTGTATAACAATCGGGTAATATTCCTCTAGCTTTTTCTGTACTCACTTCAAAATCAGGAATAAATAATGTATAGTTCCAGCTTGAATCTATATCGATTCTTTTTGTGATAAATTCCTCGTTCAGTTTATTCGATACCGTCATACCACCAAAAATACATGGTGCAACATTATCAGGATGACCTTCTAGTAAACTTGCTAGCTTAAATATCTCTTCTCTAGACAATGCATTTTCATGTAATGCACTAGCGCTAAATAAACCAGCTGTAATTAATGAAGCACTTGATCCTAGCCCTCTAGAAACAGGAATATCTGTATGAAATATTGCGTGAATATAGTCATCTATTCCTATCGCTTTACAACCATAATGATATGCTTTTAGAAACAAGTTATTTTCGTTATTAAAACGATCTTCTACATTTTCTAATATATCCTTATCACTCTTTTGAATATCAAATGTGTTATATACATCAAATGCCATACCAAATGAATCAAAGCCAACACCGATATTTGCACTTGTTGCAGGAGTCTTAACAATCATGTTGTAACCTCTCCATTCTTTCTACTATCGCATCTATTCCTTCTTCTTTTTCAATACTTCTTGTAAAGCGTATTTCTTTATTTTTTAAATCTTTTAGACCTTTAGGAATATTCATGTTTGATAGTTTTGATAATCGTTCCATTGCCTCAAATTCATTTAAATTTTGATCTTCTTCAATACAAGAAAGAACATCTTTACTAAATTTAAATGGTGAAGCTGTAGATAATACAATACATTTTCTAGAATCATTTGTTTCTTTTTGATATTCATGCATTGCATGTAATGCTACAGAAGTATGAGGATCAATTAAAACATGTTCATTTTTAAATAATGTTTGTATCGTATCTTTTGTTTGTTGTTCACTAGTCCAATAAGCTTTAAATTCTTTTTGTATTCTTTGGTAGATATTTGGTTCAACAGTATATTCTTTATGTTCTTGTAGATTAGACATCATTTGCTTTACAAATTCATCATCATAATCACTCATGATATATAAAAGTCTTTCTAAATTAGAAGAAATTAATATATCCATGGATGGAGAAATTGTAGGAATAAATTCTCTCTTTATTGAATATGTTCCTGTTTGAAAGAAATCTGTTAATACATGATTTGTATTAGAAGCACAGATCAATTGATGAATTGGTAATCCAATACATTTTGCATAATAGCCTGCTAAGATATCTCCAAAGTTACCTGTAGGTACAACAAAATTCACTTCATCGCCACACACTATTTCTTTTTGTTTTACTAGTTCTACATAAGTAGAAATATAATAAACAATTTGTGGAACTAAACGACCAACATTAATGGAATTTGCTGAAGATAAAGAAATTCCTTTTAAGGACTCTTTTACTTTTTGATTGCTTGTCGCTTCTTTTACTAATCTTTGACAATCATCAAAGTTTCCTTTTATTGCAATTACTTCTACATTTTTACCTTCAGAAGTAGTCATTTGTCTTTTTTGTACTTCAGATACACCAATTTCAGGATAAAAAACTGTTATCGCGGTATGTTCTACATCACTAAAACCAGATATTGCGGCTTTACCTGTATCTCCAGAAGTCGCTGTTAAAATAGAAATCAAATCATGTCTATCTTCTTTCTTATAGGATGTCAACATAAGATATGGTAATAATGTTAATGCAACATCTTTAAAAGCACATGTTGGTCCATGCCATAATTCCATTAAATATCCATCATGAATTTTCTTAATTGGTACAATTTCTTTTGTATCAAATTTATCGTCATATGCTTTTGTAACACATTCATGCAGTTCTTCTTTTGTATAATCATCTAGAAAGATAGATAATACTTCTTCTGCTATTTCTTGATAAGAGAATCCTAATAATGCATCAATATTGATTTTTTTATCTATATTTCTAGGAGTATATAATCCACCATCTTTTGCTAAACCTTGAATAATTGCACGATGTGAATCTACTACTTCCTTATTTCCTCTTGTACTTTGGTATTTAACCATACGCTTCTCCTTGTAAAGTTACTGATAGAATGATAATATGTTTGTATTTCAAATACAAGTGTATTTATTACACGAACAGGGAGGATCCATGCAAATAGGACTATTAGGGCATGGTGTTGTTGGAAGTGGTGTAAGCAAATTAATTGACGGTTCCCTTTCTAACAATGCAATTCAAATTAAGAAAATACTCGTTAAAGATATAAAATTATTACAAGACACTAGGGCTACAATCGATATCAATGAAATCTTAAATGATCCTGAAATTGATACGATTGTAGAATGTATTGGTGGCTTAGAGCCAGCACATACATATGTAAAATATGCTTTAGAAAAGCATAAAAATGTTGTGACATCAAATAAAAAGATGCTAGCTACATATGCATTAGAATTATTTGAACTTGCTAGTCAAAATCAAGTTTCTTTATGTTATGAAGCTAGTGTTGGTGGTGGTATACCATGGATTCATGAATGTAATCGAATTAGTAGAATCGAGCAAATTGATTCCTTTGTTGGCATCATGAATGGGACAACAAACTATATTTTATATAACATGGAAAAACATTCACTATCTTTTGAAGAAGCGTTAAAAAGTGCTCAAGAAAAAGGATATGCTGAAAAAGATCCAACAGATGATATTTGTGGTTATGATACTTGCTACAAAACTTCTTTAACTGCTTTAACTACTTTCCATACATTTATTGATCCTAAAAGTATTCCAACTTTTGGTATCAAAAATATTAGAAAAGAAGATTTCTCTTATGCAAAAAGTATAAATTCAACAATTAAATTATTAAGTAAAGGTGTTTATTCTGATACACCTTGTTTATATGTTATCCCTACTTTTGTATCAAATGATTCTTTAATTAGCCAAGTTTCTGATAACTATAATTATGTATCTACACATAGCTATTCTTTAGGAACAGCTTCTTTTATTGGTCAAGGTGCAGGGTCATTACCAACCGCAAATGCGATCATACAGGATTTATTTGATATTTTAGAAAAGAAAACATATACCTCTTATTCAAATATAACAAAAGGAAAACTATCATCCGTTTGTGGAACTTACTATATTCATGCTAGTAAATTGTTATTAGACGAAACACTCGTTCAAACTAAACTTGATGAGCATACCTTTATTACAAAGAAGATATCGCTATCTAACTTAAAACCTTTTATACTAGGTCATGAAGATTTGTTTATTGCGGAGGTAGAAGAATGATAACAGTAGCGAAATTTGGTGGTTCATCTGTCGCCAATGCCAAGCAATTTGAAAAAGTTAAAAATATTATCGAACATAGTCCAAATACAAAATATATTATTACGAGTGCTTGTGGCAAAGAAAATCGTGATGATCATAAAATAACAGACCTTTTATATTTATGCGATGCGCATCGTAAATATGGTGTTTCCTATGATGACATACTAAACTTAATTGAGCAAAAATATTATGCCATCAAGAATGATTTAAACTTATCTATCGATTTAGAATCAGAATTCAACACAATTAAAAAAGCATTAAAAGAAGATTGTTCTGTTGATTATCTAGTTAGTCGTGGTGAATATTTAACAGCCTTATGTTTAGCTGAATACTTAGGCGCAACTTTTGTAGACGCAAAAGACATTATCGCATTTAAATATGATGGTGAAATTGATTTAGACGAAACAAAGAAAAAATTAGAGACAAAACCTTCTAACAAAAGAATTGTTATTCCAGGATTTTATGGTGCCTTACCTAATGGTGTCATTAAAATCATGAGTCGTGGTGGATCAGATATAACAGGTGCTGTGATTGCGAATGTTGTAGATGCAGATATGTATGAAAACTGGACAGATGTTTCTGGCTTTTTAGTCGCTGATCCTCGCATCATTCATAATCCTTTGCATATACCATGCATTAACTATAACGAATTAAGAGAAATGAGCTACATGGGTGCCAATGTCTTACATGATGATGCCGTATTCCCAGTACGTTCTAAAAACATACCAATTAATGTAAAAAACACAAACGATCCTAGTGATCCAGGTACAATTATCCTAAATGATTGTTCTAAGATGGATGCGATTAATCCCCCTCATTCCATAACCGGTATTACAGGGAAAAAGAACTTTACCGTTATTACTTTAGTCAAGAACCATTCTTCTGCTGAAGTAGGTTTTTTAAGAAAAATCTTATCCGTATTTGAAGACTACCATATTTCTATAGAAAGTGTACCAATTACCGTAGATACTTTCTCTGTTATTGTTAGTACAAGTGCTGTAGAAGAATGTTTATATGAGATTGTCGCTAAATTACAATCCGAACTAAAACCAGATGATATTCATATTGAAAATCATTTAGCTTTAGTTGCCGTAGTTGGTAGAGCAATGAAGGAAGTTCCCGGTCAATCTGGTCGTTTATTATCAGAATTTGGTCGAAATAAGATTAATATTAAAGTCATCAACCAATCTTCTGACGAATTATCCATTGTCGTTGGAGTTGATGATTCTGATTTTGAAAAAGCTATACATGCAATATATGCAAAATTTATTGCGGAGGAAAAAGAATGAATATTGGAATATTAGGCGCTACTGGTGCTGTTGGTAGGCAAATGCTTGAATGCATTGAGGAAAGAAATCTAGCAGTAGATACAATTCGTTTATTTGCTAGTGCTAGATCAGTTGGTAAAAAAATACCTTATAAAGATACAACAATAGAAGTAGAAGAAGTAAATGAACATTCTTTTGATGGTTTAGATTATGTATTAGGTGCTGTATCAAATGCTTTATCTAAAGAATATTACCCTTGGATTAAAAAAGCTGGTGCAATTTATGTCGATAATTCTAGTGCCTTTCGCTTAGAAAAAGATGTACCTTTAGTTGTACCAGAAATTAATGGTGAAGACGCACTAAATCATCATGGTCTAATTGCCAATCCTAATTGTTCAACTATTATTTCTTTAATGGCTATCGCTCCTATTGCTAAATTAACAAAAATCAAAGAAATTACCGCAACTACATTTCAAGCTGTTTCAGGTGCTGGTGTTTATGGATTAACTGAGCTTAGAGAAGAAATTGACGCAATTCATGATCATAAAGAATTTGAACCAAAAGTATTCCCTAGCCAAATCGCCTATAACGTTATTGCCGAAATCGGTTCTTATACCGATAATGGCTACACAACAGAAGAAATGAAAATGCAAAATGAAGGTAGAAAAATTCTTCATTTAGATGACTTAAATGTATCTTGTACTTGTGTTCGTGTACCTGTATTCCGTAGTCATTCAATTAGTCTTTCAATAATAACGGAAGATAAAATATCTATAGAAGAAGCAGAAGACGCAATATCGCATTTCCCTGGTGTGGTTTTAGTAAAAGACCATGTACCTATGCCACTAGAGACAAGCAATCAAGACTTAGTTCATGTTGGCCGTATCCGTAAGTCTTTATGCAATGAAAATGGATTATTACTATGGTGTTGTGGTGATCAAATCCGTAAAGGTGCCGCAAGTAATGCTGTAGAAATCATAGAATATTTAGAAAATCACTAAACCTAGGTTATATGAATTAAAGAGCTTTCATGATGATTTTAAACTCATCATAAAAGCTCTTTGTTTTAGAATAATTCGTCTTTCAGTACTTCTTTAACGCGATTGTTGGACTCTGTTTTCATTGCGATAAAATTAATCGTACATTTTTTGTTTTTTCGAACTACGGTTAATAAATCTTCTTCTAAGAAAGCATCATATACACCACTTAACACTCTACCAATTAACTCGTTTCTATTCGCATTAGGATATTCATTTTTAACTTTTGCATATTCCTTATAAATTACAGAATCTGTTATATATTGATTCGCTATTTGTACTTCAAAAGCATCTGTTTTAACTTCATGATTTTTTGTACGAAGTTTTTGTTTCTTATTAAAGAATTCTTCAGATACAATTTTCCCCCAAACAACATGACCCCATTTGTTTTTATATGCATAATTTTTAGCAATTACCCCTTCTGGAGTACAGCCTTCTGGCATCAAATAATGTGTTTTATGTATACAATCTGCCACTTCTTCTATTGTAGGATTTGTTAATCGAGCAACTTCAGGAATATAAACGAGATTACATTCTTTAAGTAATGGTACATATTCATCATAAGACAAATACCTACCATATCCATCATCTAAGGCAAATACGTCAAAGATATAAAATTTATCCCATACATCTGGATTATATGTCTTGATTGTATGAGGAATAAGATATTCACCAAATAAATAGTGTGTTGGATGTTTTTGTAAATAAGATTTGATATTTTCGTCTTGTTCAATCATTTTATAGAATCCATGATTATCACTATCTAGTGTTAGTTCTCTTTTTCTAGAACCTGCATGAACAAGTCCATCATCTCCTAAAAATACAACTGCATTTGATCCATCTATTTTTGTTTGAATGCTTACAACTCCATTTAAAACTCCTTCACATTCTTCTCTTCCTAATTTTTCTATATGTTGATATGACTTATATTGCATAAGTAACTCCTCCTTTCTATTTCCATCTTCTTAATGACATAAATACCATAGCACCTAACATTAATGCAAAGACAGCTAATGATGCAGGTAACGCTACAGAATAATCATCTCCTGTATTTGGTGCAACTTTTGTTAATTCATAAGAAGTAAATAATGTTTTTGGTGTAGGCGTTGCGGCAGGTGTTGATTTTACTGTAGGTGTTGTACTAGGAGTAGTTATTGGCTTTACTGTAGGTGAAGCACTTGGGGCTAGCGTAGGAACAGCTGTTGGGGTAGCGCTAGGCGTTGGAGTAGCTGTTGGTGTTGCACTAGGTGTAGGTTTTGGTGTTTCTTCATTTTCTTTTTCACTAGGAACGTGCTTATTTTTTACTTTAAATTCATTCGTCTTAATATTTGTAATCGTAGTTGTATAATCTGTTATTTCATCTTCTTCAATCGTATATTTTATTTCTTTTCCTTTCTCATATTTTTGTACTTGATTAAATAAGAATGATGTACTTTTACTAGTAATTACTTTTTGGTTACGAATTTCAATTCCGTTTGCGTATAAACGAATTGTGACTGCACCAGGTCTAATCTTATCCTTATTATTTTGATCGTCCCATTCTATATTTCCTTTTATTTGAATTTTTTCTGGTTTATCATCAAAATAATTCACTACAATATTTGTCGCTTCAATATATTTACCCGAAGAATTTGTTGCTTGATTGACTAACTTCTCACCTGCATATTCATCATTTGGTTTTACAATTAGTTTTAATACTTTCTTTTCATTCGCAGCTAGTTTTATTGTCCAAGTTACGATATTATTTTCACATTTTCCTTCATCACTTGCTGAATCAAAGATCAATGTTTGATTTAATTTATCTTGAACAATGAATTCTTTTTCTAAAGTAGTTGGATTATGAATTTCAATTGTATAAGTTAACTTTCTATTTTCACCTGCATAGATTAAAGTATTTGGAATCGCATTCCCTTGTTCATCATATACACTTTTTACTGGTGGTGTACTGGTAAAAAATACTACTTGATTTGTTTCAAAATTTAAACGATCTACGCTTACCTTCGCAGTATTTGCAAAACTTGTACTATTTTTTAATGGTTTACCTTTAATGATTACATCAAATGTTGAATTTGCTGGTAGTTCCTTTGTAAAAGTTACTCGTCCATCTTGAATATTTGCGTCTATATTCATAGAAATAATCTCAAAATCATTTGGCATTTGATCTTCAAATGTAAAAGTCTTCGTTTTATCCGATGGATTTTCTAAAGAGATTACATATTGAACTTCCTCGTCCTTTTTAATAATTTCTTGATGAATGTCTTCGTTATCTTTATTGAGTACCTTTTTAATAGGATAATTCATTGCATAATTGATGACAATATTACTATCATTATCGCTATTATCTACTTTTTGATTCGCTTTGTTTGTAATTTTTACAGTACCATCTTTAACCTTTGCTTTAAATGTGACTGTTTTTTCTTCACCTGCTTGTAGTGTTAAATTCCAAACAATCTTTTTATCTTTTATTTCACCATAATCACTAATATCAATGTATTCTAAACCATCTTGAAGACTATCTGTCACTTTAAATTCTTTTGGCTCAGATGCTATATTTTTGACTTTGATTTCATAAGTCAACGTATCTGTCTTTTTTACTAATTCCTCATGAATATCTTCACCATTTTGATTTTTAACAGCTTTAATTGGTAAAACTGGTGTATACACTTTTACAATATTGGAAGTAATTTCTCGATTTGATATCTTTGCCTTAGCCGTATTTGTGATACTAGCGCCATCAATATTCGCTTTTGCGACAAAAGATACACTTCCTTTACTATTTGCTGGTAAAGTTAAATTCCATGTAATCTTATTGCCGTTTTTCTCACCATTTTGATTAATGTTTACAATATCAATCCCATTTGGCACTTCATCTTCAATTGTAAATTGCATTGCACGGTTATATGGATTTTCAATATCTAATGTATAAGTAAGTTCTTGTCCTTTTTGAATATATTTACCATTTATATCTTGATTCTTACTTGTAACAGTCTTTTTAAAATCTGGTAATTTCTTATAATAGACTTGAACCGTAGTATCGGAAGATAAAGTTCCACTTATTGTGTCTTGGTTTTCATCATACAGTAAATAGTTGTTGATAGTTGGTGATTTTACTGAATATGATGATCCAGATGCTAATAATTCCGAATGCGGTTCATATACATTTTCTTTTGTATCATAGTCTAAATATTGAATCGTTAAAGTTACTTCATTCGTCCAAGTAATACGAGCTTTACCATTACCAGAATTTTTTCCAATCTCAGAAATTCCATTTTGTACATTTCCTAAATAGCCTGTTCCGCCACCTGCTCCATAGTCATTAGCATCGACATACACTTTACCACCAGCCCAGCCTCCGCCAGCGCCAGCGCCATCATCTGTACTTTTTCTACTTTCACCTGATCCAAAGCCATATGCTCCACCTTTACTTCTACCACTACTATCTGCGTTTGCGGTTAAGCCACCACCATGTCCACCAGTACTGAAGTAGCCGCCTCCGCCTCCACCGCCAGCAACGATTAAGACATCACCACGATTATTAGAATAGCGAGATAATTCACCAAGATTAGTTGTAGCGATATGTGTTGCTCCGCCTCCACCTCCAGAAGATAAATCACCACCTGCGTCGCCACCGCCGTTCCATCCGCCACCGCTGTTATTAAAGGCATAAGATTCTCCTTCACCACCTACAGCGATATATAATTTTTGACCTTTTTGTAAAGTAACTTCACCAGAAGAATATCCACCTTTTCCTCCTTCCATAATTCTTCCACCAGCTGCTTCATGTTGTTTATCTTTACCACCAGAAGCACCCCATACTTCTAACTTGTAAGTTGTAGAACATGGTGCCGTAAATTCTTGTACATTCCCTGTATAGTAGAAATCTTGTGATACTTGATTTGACGCATTATCACTTAGTAACATCATATCTTCTTCATTTATTTCAATTTCATCCATATGTACTGCAAAGAATAATGAATTCGGTTTTGATTTAAATTTGATGCCTCCTTCTACTTTTTCATATAAGATTTCTTCAGTCATCATATTATCTACATCTAAGATATGAAATAACATGATTTGTTCATCATCCATTAAACCTGAAAGAATAAACGTATATTCTGTTTCAGAATCTAAGCCTTCTTCATTAATCGAATAACCAGCATAGATTTCTCCTAAATGTTCTCGCTCATTTAGAATGACACCGATTGTATTTCGATATAATTCTTCTTGTGATTCATCATAATGTAACGTGGATACACTTTTTGTCTCTCCAGACTCATCTTGAATCATTAATTCATAGTTTTCATTTGTTTCTTGTGTTTCGCTTTCTTCAGCATGAATGAGAAATAAGCTAAACAAGAACATTGGTATACACAATAATAAAGATAATATTTTTTTCATTTTTCTCTCCTTTTCTTATCCAATTGTGGAAATTGTTTGTTTTTGTTCTAAATAAGTTAGTACTGCCGAGTCATTTACCCTACTCGCTTCAGTATCTTTGTCATAGGTAGAACTAGAAGTAATTAATTTTACTTGTCCTAAAGAATCAGCTAGTGTAAGTAAACTTACATCTTCTTCATTTATCGCTAATATTGCTAAATAAGGTGTCTTAGAACTATCTTCATCTTCAATATCTATTCCACGGTGATCCTTAATCGCTATGATTCTTGCATTTTGAATTAAGCAACCGGTTATCGTCACATCATCTTTCGTCACAAACGAATAATGAATATCTACTCTTTGGCCACTTTTTAGAATTCCACCTAAACTAGATAAATCGACATTCATGGAATATGCCACTTGACCACTTTTTAATTGCGTCGAAGGATAATCTGGTAAATCACTTTCTTCATACAACATTGATTTATAAAATGGTGAACCTGCAGGAATCATTCCTTGTATTTCTGTATATTTACCAATAATGTCTTCTTTTTCTACAAATGTATAATCTTGTAAATAGGCTTTGGGCACTTCAATTTCAATCAAATCACTTTCACTTATTTTTGTTCTTGGCGATATATCTTTTGCGGCCACATAGGTTTTTTGAAGTTGAATTTGACGATTTAACTGAACATGAAATCCTATTGCGATTAATAATAAAATTGCAGAAGAAGTAATCACTATATATAAACATTTACGAATGACTTTTTCTTTCATAAGACACCTCAAATTCGAACTAGTTTTCGTCGATTAATTTCTTTAATTCTTCAATTGGAATCTCTGTTTCCTTAGAAATATCCTCTAAGCTCAAATTCATTCTTTTATTTCTTAACATTTTTAATCGACCTTTCTTTTCCTCCTTAGTAAAATATTTTGATTGTAAAGCCTCTAAGCAATACCGTTTTTCGAATTCCACAACCGATTTAACTAATTCCATAAGCATTTCCTTAGGATTTTGATCTATCGCTTTTTTAATAAGGGAATCCTCTTCTAGATCATTACAAACTTGCATCACTGTCCATTCATAATTCTGGTTCTCCTCTCCTAATTGCATATGAACCTTTTTTAAAAACGCATAGGTTTCATCTGCCGCCCTTGCTGTTCGTATTGCATAATCTCCATCCGTAAGAATTTTCTGCAATTTACATGGTTCCACTTCTAGTGTTCCTTTTTTTCCGTGTATGAACACACGAACCGGTTTGTTTTCATTTGTTTGTCTGTTTTTCATTGTCATATTTAAAAGACCTCCTAATATACTTATTAGTAAAAAAATCGAAAATCCTCAAAAAAAGTTAAAAAAAGTTGAAAAAAATAAAAAAAAGTATGAATAACCGGTAGTTACCCATACTTCTTTGTGAAATTTTATATTATTTTAACTTCTTGCGTCTACTACTTCCCATCCATCATGAACAAGAACATCTTTCATTTCTGGACACTTTTCTTCAGTAATAACAACGACTTCAATACCTCTTTCGCCATGATATACAGCAAGTCTTAATACACTAATATTATTTGCCGCAAATGTATCACCAATTTTTCCTAAGATACCATAAGCATCTTTCTCAATATGAATAGAGAAACGTGAGCCTTTTACTGGATATCCTAATAAATCTAGGAATGCCGCAAAGATATCACTTTCTGTAATAATTCCAATCACCTTGCTTGTTTCATCCACAACAGGAAGAACATTGATATGATTTCCTCTCATTTTTTCTGCTGCTTCTTCAACAAGTGCTTCAGGAGAAATTGTGATGACTTTTTGAATCATAATATCTTTAACTTTTGTTTTTGATAACAAATAATTCAATTCATAAATTGATAAAGATGTACGATTACTTCCTGAGCTTTCTGAAATTAAGCCTTCTGTTACTAGTCCAATTAAATTTCCTTTGTCATCCACTACTGGTAATCTATGGAAATCATGCTTATCCATAATTTCAAGTGCACTAGAGATAGAAGTATCACTTGTAATACAGTAGGGATTCTTTGTCATATGATCTTTTACATACATATTTATTATCCTCCTAGGTATGCCTTTTGAACACGAGGGTCACTCGCAAGTTCAGCACCTGTTCCTTCTAATGTTATTTTACCAGTTTCTAGAACATATGCACGATTTGCGATACCAAGTGCCATTTTCGCATTTTGCTCTACTAACAAAATTGTAGTACCTTTTTTGTTGATTTCTTCAATAATATGAAAAATTTCTTTTACAAGTAACGGTGATAAACCCATAGAAGGTTCATCTAATAACATAATTTTAGGTTTAGCCATTAATGCTCTCCCCATAGCTAGCATCTGTTGTTCACCACCAGAAAGAGTACCAGCCATTTGTTTTTTACGTTCTTTTAAACGTGGAAACCATTCATATACATCTTCTAAATCTTTTTGAATGCCATCTTTATCTTTTCTTGTGTAAGCACCTAATAATAAGTTATCTTCTACAGATTGTTGTGTAAATACTCTACGTCTTTCAGGAACTTGTGCTAGACCAAAAGTAACAATTTTATGTGCAGGAACTTTAGTAAGTTCTACACCATCTAATGTAATTGAACCTGATGCAGGTTTTAATAAACCAGATATTGTTTGCATTGTTGTTGTTTTACCTGCACCATTAGCACCAATTAAAGTAACAATTTCGCCATCATTTACTTCAAAAGAGATTCCTTTAATTGCTTCAATCATTCCATAACTAACAACAAGATTTTCTACTTTTAACATATTTATTCTCCTAGATATGCTTTAATAACCTGTGGATTATTTTGAATTTCACTAGGTGTACCAGAAGCTAACATCATACCGTAGTTTAGTACTGTAATTCTTTCACAAATACCCATAACTAACTTCATATCATGTTCAATTAACAAAATGGAAATACCAAAATGATCACGAACGAAACGAATTGTTTCCATTAATTCTTCTGTTTCTTGTGGGTTCATACCTGCTGCAGGTTCATCAAGTAATAATAATTTTGGATTTGTAGCTAAGGCTCTAGCTATCTCTAGTCTTCTTTGAGCGCCATATGGTAAGCTACTGCTGACTAAATCACATTCTTTATCAAGATTAAAGATTTTTAGAAGTTCCATAGCTTTTTCATTTGCCTGTTCTTCTTGTTTTCTATAATTCTTTGTTCTAAAGATAGCAGAAGCAGTTGAATAAGATAATTCATTATGCATACCTAGCTTTACATTATCTAGTACACTCATATTCATAAATAAACGAATATTTTGGAATGTTCTAGCAATACCAGCTTTATTTACTTCTACAGTATTCATCTTCTTTGTACTTTGTCCATCTAAGAAGATTTCACCACGAGTAGGATCATATACTTTTGTAAGCATATTAAATACTGTTGTTTTACCAGCACCATTAGGGCCAATCAAACCAACAATTTCTTTAGGATATACATTTAGATTTAGTCCATTAACAGCAGTTAAACCACCAAAATCAATACCTAAATCTTTAACTTCTAGAATCGGAGTATTCTTTTCACTCATATCCATTACTCTCCTTCCTTCAGTGTTTTTGTTTTAGAAAAACGACGTTTAATTGATTTTTTCATTTTTGTCATACCTAATGCAAGTTTCGCATTATTACGAACTAACATAATTAAAATTAATACAACTGCATAGATTAACATTCTGTAATCTTGTAATTCACGTAATAATTCAGGTAATAGAACTAACGCAACAGTCGCAATAAGTGTTCCATTGATATTTGCTAGACCACCTAATACAACATAAACTAAGATTAAAATTGATAAGTTGAAATCAAATTTACCAGGAACAAGTGTTGAGTAATTTAGTGCATATAATGCACCAGCAGCACCTGCTAAAGCAGCAGAAATAACAAATCCTAACATCTTTGTTTTAGCAACATCGATACCAACGCTTTCTGCGGCGATACGATTATCTCTAGTAGCCATAATTGCTCTACCTTTTTTACTATCGATTAAGTTATAGATAATTACTAAAGAAATAAGGATTAATATAATACCTGTTGTGAAATTACTAATACGAGCAGTACCAGTCGCTCCCATAGGACCATTTAATAACATTTTTCCACCAGCATTTAATGTAATATTTTTGGTAACGAAACTGAAATGGAAACCTGTATCATCAAAACCTAAATACATATTGTTAATTAAGCTCTTGATAATTTGTCCAAATGCAAGCGTAACAATAGCTAAATAGTCACCTTGTAGTTTTAAAACTGGAATACCAATTAATAGTCCAAATAATGCCGCAACTAAAGCTCCAACAATAATTGCTAGAATTAATCGAGCAATATCATTTGTAATCATACTAGCAGTATAACCAGATACACAAACTGCAGTAAATGCACCAACGCTCATGAATCCAGCTTGTCCTAAGTTTAATTCTCCTGAGAAACCTACGTTTAAGTTTAAGCCAAGAGCCGCAACAATATAACAAGTAACAGGAACTAGTAAGCTTTGAAATAAGCTAGATAAATTTCCTGTATTCATTAATAGTTCCATCACTAAATAAGCAAGGATTACAAGAATAAATGAAGTAGTACGACTTTTGTGTTTTTTGTCAAATAACATTTTAACCATATTCATTTCACCCCTATACTTTTTCTCTTGTCTTATGTCCTAATAAACCAGCAGGTTTAATGAGTAAGATAACAATTAATACACCAAATACGATAGCATCAGATAATTGTGTAGAAATATATGCCTTAGAAAATGTTTCAATAATACCTAGTAATAAACCACCTAGTAAGGCACCAGGAATTGATCCAATACCACCAAATACAGCAGCAGTAAATGCTTTAATACCAGGCATAGATCCTAATGTTGGATAAACAGAAGGATAAGCTAGACATAATAGCACTGCTGCGATTGCGGCTAGTCCTGAACCAATCGCAAAAGTAATTGATATTGTTGTATTTACATTAATACCCATTAGTTCTGCAGCACCTTTATCTTCAGAACAAGCTCTCATAGCTTTACCAGTTTTTGTTTTATTGATAAATAAAGTTAAGCAAACCATAACAACTACACAAGTTAAAATTGTAATCATTGTTAAATATGAAATCGATAAAGCACCACCAAATAGTTTTAAAGCACCATTTCCTACAACAGATGGAAATACCTTTGTAGAACTACTCCACAATAGTTGTGCTCCATTTTGTAAAAAGTAACTTACACCAATTGCTGTAATTAATACAGATAAGCTAGATGCTTGACGAAGTGGCTTATAAGCAAGTCTTTCAATCACTACACCTAAGATTGTACAAACTAAAACCGATAAAATTACTGCAGGTATAATTGGTAAATTAAAATAACTTAAGGCAAAATAAGAAACATATGCACCAATCATGATGATATCGCCATGAGCAAAATTAAGCATTTTCGCAATACCATAAACCATGGTATATCCTAAAGCGATAATTGCATAAACACTTCCTAAACTTAGACCACTAATTAAATATGATAGAAAAGCCATACACAATCCCCTTTCTTTCCTATAAAGCAAAGAGTTGCCAATCCAAAATCAGTTGGCAACTCTCGAATTAATCTAATTTTTTTCTACTTAGAGCAAATTAGTCTTCTACGCCAACATATACGCCATTTTCAATGACGACAGCCTTTGGAGACTTGCTCACTTCACCAGAAGCATTCCAAGTAACATTTGTACCTGTAATACCATCAAATGTCATAGAAGTAAATTGTTCTTTAAGTGCATCACAAATATCACTAGCACTCATACTAGCATCTACACCAGCAGCTGTAGCAGCTTGGTAAATAGAATATACGCAATCGTAAGCATCAGCAGCGAATTGGTTAGGAGTTTCGCCATATTTTTCTTGGTATTTCTTAACGAAATTAGCTGTCTTTTCATCTGTAGCATCAGCTGAGAATGGTGTTAATAGATATACACCTTCAGCTAAGCTTGTATCGAAACCTTCTAGAGATAGGATACCATCCATACCATCTACACCAAAGAATGTTGGTTGATAGCCCATATCGTTTGCTTGTTTTAGAATAATAGCAGCTGGATCATAGTACATAGGTAAGAATAATAATGTTGCGTTATTATCCATAGCTTGTTGTAATTGAACACTAAAATCACTCGCATTTGAATCATCGAATGAACCAGTATAAACAACAGATAAGCCTAATTCTTCAGCTCTAGCCATGAATTTTTCATAAATACCTGATGAATAGTTGTCATCAGCTTTGTAGATGATACCAACTTTTTCACCTAATAAATTAGCATGTTCATTAATATAATCTGCAGAAGCTACACCTTGGTTAGGATCTGTGAAACACATTTGGAATACGTTTCCATACGGATTAGATTGTGTATCTGCATCTTGATAAACAATAGCTAATGAGCTTCCACTTGGAGTTAAAGCAAAAATATTATCTTCATTATAAAGTGGAGCTACAGCAGCACCAGGAGCACTTGTAACAGTTAACATAGATACCTGCATTCCCCAGTCTTTTAATACGCCATAAGCTGTAACAGCTTTTTCTGTATCGTGTGCATCATCTTCTACACGAAGTTCAAATTGTAAACCACCTAGTGCATTTACTTCTTCTACTGCTAATTCTGTAGCATTCTTAACGGCATTACCATAAACGGCAGCGCCACCTGTTAGAGGTCCTGAGAAACCTAATTTGATTGCTCCAGCAGTTGATGAAGCTGTGCTAGATGCGTCAGCTGTTGAGGAAGAGTTGTCTGTAGATGAGGAACCGTTAGATGAGGATCCGCAAGCTGCCATAGATGCAGCCATTGCAACAACCATACCTCCTTTTAAAAGTTTTTTGAAATTCATAATTTATTTCCCCCGATTTATTTGTTACCAAAAATGTAACATACTCACTATTATATAGACTCAATTTTTCAATGCAAGAATTTTTGTACTAATTTTTTCACTTTCTTTTCACATTTTGATTTATTTTCTGAAAATGTTTTCATAAAAATATTACATAATAAAAACATGTCCATCACGAACATGTTTATGCATCTAATTTAATTGGCTTAATTCTATCTAAACAAAGTTTAGCCGTATATCCAGTTAAGAATCCCATAGGAATGGATCCTAGCAGTAAATATGGAAGAATAGCGGCTATCGCTACCTGTTTATAGAAGAACATGACAACTAGCACTTGTCCAACTGAATGCATGATAGAACATATTACAGCAGTAAACATGATGCTTGATTTCATCTTATGTAAGATGATTAGTGCAATACTTGATAATACAACACCACCTAAGCTAATCCAGAATGTACTACCAAAGATTAATCCTCTTAGTAAATTACCAATCATGACTCTCATTACATTCACAATAATCATATCTTTTGTACTTAATAAGTTAATTGTGATTAAAGCAATGATATTTGCTAGTCCTATACGAATACCAAAGGAAAATGAGCCAATGTACATTGACTCGATTAAATTTAAAGTGATTGCCATAGCACTAAGTAGTGTTAAGTATACAAAGTGCCTTGTTTTTTGGATTGTCACTCAGTTGTCTCCTCTACGAAAATAATAATATTATTTGGAAGACATGTGATAGGAATAATTTCACTTGTATCTACCCATCCCATTGCCTCACAAATATGGTTTGGACATTCAACTGAAGAAACATGCCATCTACCATCTTTCACTTCGATTTGCATTTTCCCGTAGTCTCCTGTCACTTCATATATAGCATCCACATTTGGATCAAATTCCTTTAGAATTGTATTTCCATGTTGAATCGCTACTAATGTTGTAGGTTCTTTTTCTTCTTGTTTTGGCCATTTTAAATACGCAATGACACCACCTGCAATACATGCAAGTATAACTAATATAATTAACTCTTTCTTTTTCATAACATGTGAATTATATCACGCTTATATGAATTTTCAGTGAACATTAGAAAGAATTTCATCAATTGCTTCAATATAGCCTTCAATACCATGACCTTTGATTTGATCTAAGCAATATGGTGCTTCATAAGATATATGTCTAAATTCTTCTCTACTATTTATATCACTAATATGTACTTCTATTACTGGTAATGGTGCAATTGCTTTAACCGCATCTGCTAAAGCAATACTTGTATGCGTATAAGCACCTGGATTAATCACAATACCGTCATATTTTTCAAAATAAGCTTCTTGGATCCAATCTACTAAGTCACCTTCATGATTTGATTGACGACAAGATACTTCTACATTTCTTTCTTTTGCCTTTGTTTCGATATAGCTAATCATATCGTTAAAAGACATTGTTCCATATATATTCTTTTCGCGAATCCCAACCATATTTAAGTTAGGTCCATTTATTACCATAATTTTCATCGTTTATCAAAAACCTTTCTTCTTTCTGTAGATTGAATTAGCTTTTGTTTCATTCCAGCAAAGTCTTCTTTTTCTAAAAGATCTTTAAAATCATTCATTTCATCTACAAATTGATTAATTTCATGAATTAAGTAATCTTTATTTAAGATAAATAATTCTGGCCATAAGTTTTCATTAATTTTGGCAATTCTCGTTAAATCTCTAAAACTATCACCTGTGTACTCTGCTAAATGAGAGTTATCATTCGCATTCATTAAAGATACCGCAATAACATGTGTTAATTGAGATAAGAAACCAATCATTTCATCGTGTTCTTCACATGTTAATTCTGCAATATGCTTAAACGATAAGATTTTGGCGATATCATATGCTGTTTCTATGCCTTTAGGATCTGTCTTTTCATCACGAATAATAATAAAGTTAGCACTGTGGAATAAACTAGCATCAGCGTATTGAATCCCTTTATATTCTCTTCCAGCCATAGGATGACAAGGAATAAAGATAATATCCTCTCTTAATATAGAACAAATTTCTTTTACAACTTCTCTTTTAATACCTGTAACGTCTGTTAAAACAGAACCTGGTTTTAATAAATGTTGGTTTTCTTTCACCCATTCTACAAATGTATGTGGATATAAAGCTGAAATCACAATATCACTATCTTTCGCAAGTGTAGGATCATCACCACCATCTTTTATCCAATTGTATTTTTTACCAAAAGCGATAGCTTCAGGATCGATATCAATACCATAGACATTGTGATATCCTGCATTGAAAAATCCCTTTGCATAACTTCCACCTAATAGTCCTAAACCTACAATTGTAATTTTCGCCATTTTACTAATCATATTTTTTTACCTCTACACCACATTTTTCTAAATCTTCAAAGAAATTAGGATAACTCTTTGTAATCGCTTCTGCTCCAGAAATCGAGCCACCAACTGAACTAGAAGAAAGTAATACACTTAATGCCATGACAATGCGATGATCGTTATGTCCATCTAATATCTGATTCCCTTTAATTTCTTCAATTCCTTCTACGACTACCGTATCTTCTGTAGAAGAAATCTTACAACCAAGTTTTCTTAATTCTTCTTCCATACATGCTATTCTATCGCTTTCTTTGATTCTTAGTCTTGAAGCGTGAATAAATGTAGAAGTTCCCTTCACAATACTTGCTAAAGCAAATAATACCGGTCCTAAATCTGGACAATCTTGTAAATCTACTACACAACCTTTTAACTCGCTAGGCATAAATGAAGATTCTTTTTCACTTTCTTCTACACCAACACCATATTTTTTTAAGATATTTACAATCACATGATCACCTTGTTTAGAATTTTGGTTCATGCCTTTAACTGTAATCTTTTCTTTCTTTGTATTTGAAAGACACGCAAAGAAAGCAGCTTGTGAATCATCTCCATCGATTTTCATCTGAATCGCATTATATTTTTGATTCCCTTTGATATAGATAGTATCTCCTTGATCATCTATTTCTATACCTGCTTTTCTTAAAACATCTTCACTCATTAAAACATAAGATTTTGATTCATATGGAGGCAAAATATGTAAGGTAGAATCTCCATCTAATAGTGGTAAAGCAAATAATAAACCTGTAATAAATTGTGAAGAAATATTTCCTGCTATTTCATAAGTTCCACTTTTTAATGGACCTTGAATCTTTAGAATTTGACCATCTTTTTCAAATTTTAGTCCTTGATCATGAAATATCTTTTCATATACATCTTGTGGTCTATCCATTAAACGACCGTGTCCTGTAAAAGATATCTCCTTGTTCATTAGTCCAAATAAAGGAATCATAAATCTTAATGTACTACCTGATTCACCACAATCTAATACTTCTTTTACTTCTGTATCTAAAGAATGAATACCTTGAACAATTGTTTTATTTCCTTGTGTTTCTATTGAAGCACCTAAGTTTTTTAAAACACGTATTGTCGCTTCAGTATCTTTATTTTGTACTAAATCTTCAATCACAGATATTCCATCATGTAAACTAGCCGCAAGTAATGCTCTATGCGATAAAGATTTACTTGTAGGAATCTGAACAACACTATCTTTATTTTCTCCTTTACGAATAAAGACTTGCATTAAATATCTCTCCCTACTGCTTGTGCTACTTTTCTAGCATCTTCTACTAAATCCTTGAATTTACTTGGTTTAAGAGATTGCATACCATCACTCCAAGCAGATTCAGGATGTGTATGACATTCGATAATTAAACCATCGGCACCAGCTGCGATAGCTGCTAAAGAAACACTCTTTACTAACTTCCAATCACCAGTAGAGTGTGATGGGTCAATAATAATAGGTAAATGTGTCTTTTCTTTAATAATAGGAATAACAGCTAAATCCATTGTATTTCTTGTATATTTTTCAAATGTACGAATACCACGTTCACATAAAATAACATTTGGATTACCACTAGACATAATGTATTCTGCAGACATAATCCATTCTTCGATTGTTGCGGACATACCTCTTTTTAGTAAGATTGGCTTATTAATATGTCCTACCGCTTTTAATAAATCAAAGTTTTGCATATTTCTTGCGCCAATTTGAATTAAATCAACGTTTTCAACGAATTCATTAATCTTATCCGCACTCATTAATTCACTAACGATAGGTAAACCTGTTTTTTCTCTAGCTTTTACCATATCTAAAATACCTTCATAGCCTAAACCTTGGAAAGCATATGGAGAAGTACGAGGTTTGTATGCACCACCTCTTAACATTACTGCACCAGCATCTTTTACTTCTTGTGCAATTTCACATACGATATCTTCACCTTCTACAGAACAAGGTCCTGCAATCATCGCAATCTTCTCTGTACCACCAACTTTAATTCCACCAACATCTACTACAGTATCTTCAGGATGGAACATTCTATTTGCTAATTTGTATGGAGCTTGTACACGTTGTACATTATCTACCCATTCATTTGCTTGTATACTACGATCATCTAATCTAGTCGTATCACCTACTAAACCAAATACGTTATAATTTACACCTTGAATAAAGCTAACTTTTAGTCCTTTTTGTTCGAAACCATCAATTAATTCATCAATTGCTTTCTGTGGTGCATCTTTCTTTAATGTAATAATCATTTTATTTATCCCCCTATTACTTGAATGATTTTTTCTATTGTTTCTTCTAATGTTCCGTTATTTTCTATACGAACATCCGCATATTTTTGATATAAATCTTTTCTTTCGTTATATAGATTTAAGATTACATCATCACTTTTACATAATGGCCTAGATGAAGTTCCATATAATTTATCCACACTTCGATCTAACCAAATCACTAATCCATTTTCATTTAGATAACGCATATTCTCTTCTCTTTTGATGACGCCACCACCACAAGAGATAATACATTTTTCGGTATTTCTTAATTTCTTTGCAAGTTCTGTTTCCGAGTCTCTAAAGTATGTTTCTCCTTTTGTCTCAAATATCTCTTTAATGGATGTACCAAATTCATTTACTAATTCATCATCCATCTCAATAAGCTGATTTCCTGTTTTTTCTGCTAACACTCTAGCAATTGTAGATTTACCAGAAGTAGGCATACCAATTAAGACAACATTTCTTTTTTCTTGAAGCACTTCTTTCATACATGGATGAACGAGTGATTCATCAAATTTCTTTTCAAAAAAGAATTCATCCGCAACTAATGCTTGCCTTACTAGCATTTCAAAACCACCAATATAAGGGATATTCCTCATTTTCGCTTCAAATTGAAGACGTGTCGTTAATGGATTTGCGACTACATCAACTACTGCTTTTAAATTTGTAAATTTCGATAAATCAATAGGTATACTATCATAATCTGGTTTCATTCCGACTGGTGTTGTATTCACAATAACTGTTATTTCTTTTTCTCTTTCATAACATTCTTCATATGTAATACCTTTACTAGCACTGCGACTAACCACAACCGTATTTGCATGTAAATCTTTTAATGCTTTTTCACAAGCTTTCTTCGCCCCACCTGTGCCTAGTATTGCGACTAGTCCTTCTTCTACTGGAACACCATTTGATACAATCATTTGTTTAAAGCCAAGATAATCTGTGTTATAACCTTTTAATTTGCCATCTTTATTCACAATACAATTTACAGCACCGATTTCTTTCGCCCCTTCATCTAATTCATCAAGATAAGGAATGACTGTTTCTTTATAAGGTATCGTTACATTTAAGCCATCAAAATCTTTTGATTTAAGGAAGGAAATCATTTCTTTTTCTTCTAAAGGAAATAATTCATAATCTTGTTTTGTAAAATATCGATGAATTTCTTTTGACCAACTATGTCCTAATGGATAGCCAATTAGTCCTAATTTTTTCATTACTCAAACCATTTCCTTCCATAAGTTCCTGCATAAATATCTGCGATAACAAATGCCGTCATTGCGTCTACTACTGCTCTAGCACGATGGATAATTGCTGGATCATGTCTTCCTACAATATTGAGTTTTACATTTTCCATTGTTTCAAAATTAATTGAATCTTGTGTTTGTGCAATAGAAGGTGTTGGTTTAATTACAGTTCTAAATACAATTGGCATACCATTTGTAATTCCACCATTGATGCCCCCATTATGATTTGTTTTTGTCACAACTTGATTATTTTCTATCATCCAAGCATCATTGGCTTCAGAACCATACATATTCGCTAACTCAAAACCACTACCAAACTCAAGACCTTTTACTGCAGGAATCGAAAACATCATTTCAGCGATTCTACTTTCTATTGAAGAAAATGTTGGTTCCCCAAGTCCTCCTTCAACTCCTGTAATGACTGTTTCTAGTACGCCACCTACAGAATCTTGTGCATCTCTAGCTTGTTCTATTTCCTTTTGCATTTGTAATCCTATTTCATCATCTAAAACAGGGAATGCCTTCCCATTTACTTCTTTCATTTCTTTTTCTAAAGAAGTAAAGGATTTATCTTGAATACCATGTAAAGATTGAATATGACTTGCGACTAGTATTCCTTTTTGTTCTAATGCTTGTCTAAGGATTGATCCTGCCGCAACTAATGGTGCTGTTAATCTACCAGAGAAATGTCCTCCACCTCTTGCGTCTTCATAGCCACTATATCGTAAATGCGCCGCATAGTCCGCATGTGAAGGTCTAGCAATATTAGCTAAAGAGGAATAATCTTTAGAATGTATATTGGTATTTTGAATCATTATCGCAATAGGTGTACCTTCTGTTTTACCATCTTTAATTCCTGATAAATAATGCACTTCATCAGCTTCATGTCTTCCAGTAGAAATCTTTCCTGTTGCTTTTCTTTGATTCATTTTCTCATTGATATATTCTTCATCAATTTCTATACCTGATGGAACTCCATCTAATACACAACCTATCGCTTCACCATGTGATTCCCCAAATAATGTGATTGTAATTTCATTCCCTATCGTGTTTTTCATTTTTCAAGCACCTTTTTTATTTCTTCTATAGACCAATCTTCTAAGTGACCTTTACCTATCTCATCCACTTGAATGATTGTCACATGACTATGATCTGCCTTTTTATCATTTTGAATTAAATCCACAATTTTATCGTTATCTGCTTCACATTTTGTAGGTAAAGATAAACGATGTAACACTTTTTCTAGTCTACCTTTTATTTCTTCATTCTTAAGAATTGTCATCATTCCCATGGCAACACATTCACCATGATAATACTCATCTAATTCATGATAGCTTTCATAGGCATGTCCATAAGTATGTCCAAAATTCAATAATTTACGTTTTCCACCTTCACGCTCATCTTCTTCAACAATTCTCTTTTTTGCATATAAGCATTTTTCAATAATTTCATCTAAATGTTCTTCATAGTCATCTTGTTCAAATAATTCAAATAAAGATTTATCTAGTATTAATCCTGTTTTAACTGCTTCAGCTAAACCGTTATGATAATGTCTAATACTTAATGTACTAATTGTGTCCATATCGATAATGACAGCACTAGGTTGCCAAAAACAACCAACACAATTTTTTACACCAGCTAAATCAATTGCTGTCTTACCACCAATACTTGAATCAATTTGCGATAAAGTCGTTGTAGGAATATTGACATATTCAATTCCTCTCATATATGTCGCTGCCGCTAGTCCTGCCATATCTCCAACGACACCACCACCTAAAGCGATAACCATATCTTTACGAGATAACTTACATTCAAGCATATGTCTTAATATTTCTTCATATGTATGTATATTCTTTGAAGCTTCCCCATTTTTAAATATATGTATCGGTGCATCTTCAAATTGACTTTGTAAAGCATCTTGCCACTTTTTAGGTACACCATCATCACTGACAATAAATACTCTTCCTTTTGGCTTGATGATCTCTTTTGCTCGATACAATGAGCCTCTTTCTAAAATAATCGGATACGTTCTTTGTTTTGTGTTTACTTGAATTTCCATATATCTCTCCAAACATTTAAAAAAACCATATGGCATTATCCATATGGTTCAAAACTTTTTCCAATAGATAATGCCTCAACATGAAACGGGCTATTATCTATTAACAGCCCTATCTATCTAAAGTAAAAGTAATAAAACGCAAATGCGTGATTTGTATTCATGTTTTTCATATAAAGAACTTTACACCCAATTTATATATATGTCTATCTTTTTTATTACAATTATTTCTGAAAATGTTTTCATATATAGGCATACAAAAAGATGGTTTTACCCATCTTCTTGTCATTAACATTATTTGCTTAATGCATATTCTGTAGCGTATTGACCAGCTAATCTACCACTTGTTAATGAGAAGCCAAGTCCAATACCTTCGATTGTGGAATAAACAAAATCACTAATACCAGATACGTTATTACCTGTAGCATATAAACCAGGAATAATGTTGTGATTTTCATCTAATACTTCTAATTCATCAGATGTATTTACACCACCTAAAGCAACTAGAATTCCTGCATGTCCTTTTGTCACATAATATGGACCTTCTTTTACTGTATAAACTAAATCTTCTGAATCAGTATGGAATTCTGTATCATTCTTTGTTTCGACAGCTGTATTGTAACTATCTACTGTAGCTTGTAAATCATCAAGATCACAACCTAAGTATTCAGCAACTTCTTCTAAAGTATCTACCTTAATTCCTTCACCAGCTTCTTCTAATAGTTCAAAGTCAGATTGGAATGTATCGTAATCAATCGTTGCATGATAAATTGTATGTTCACCATTTTCATCTAGAATACCTGTATGATCCCAATAATGTACCCAAGTACCTGTATTTTCATAAGAATCATCAGACCATCTTTGTACTGTAGCTTCATCAACGATTGTATAAGCTACACCACCTTGAGCAACAACATCTGTTGTGAAGTTTGTTGTTTCTTTTAAATCACTTGAACTCATAAATCTCTTACCTAAGTTATTTACCCAAAGAATAGGTGTATTTAGAGTTAATTGATCTGCTACTTCTAATGTTACTGTAGTAGTTACACCATGTGCCATTGGCAATAATTGACCTTTAGCAGCACCAACATTCCACATCATATCTATTCCCGGTAAATCTTGAGCAGGAATAACTTGGCAATTGTCATAAACTGCATCTGTTAATACTTCTCTCATTAATTCTTCATTACCCGCAAAACTACCTGTAGAAACAATTGTAGCTTTCGCTGTAATTGTTAATGTAGAGCCATCTTCTTTTGTACAAACAGCACCTGTTACAACACCTGTATCATCTGTAGTTAATGAAGTAGCTGTTGTATTTAAACGCATATCTACGCCTAAATCTTCCATTGAAGCTTGAAGATGAACAAATGGTTCAGTATTGTTCCATCTATGATATTCTACGATTTGATCAAAGTGACCAATCATTTGAGGTGTTTCACTCAAATACATTGCAACACCATGATCTTGTAAATATTGAACAGTATTGGCTGATTCATTAATATCTTTTGTAATTAATGCAGCGTTACCCATATGACGAGATTCGCTAATAATTTCGTTATACCAAAATTCTTCGTTATATTCTGCTAATTCTTCTTCTGTATAACGTTCTTTTTGTTCCTTTGTATTAATTGCGAACATTCCTTGTGCGGCATTACCCATACCACCAATTGCACCAGTAGCTTCTACACCAATCACTGTTGCGCCATTTTCAGCAGCACTAATTGCGGCTAATGTGCCAGAAGCACCTAAACCAATAATTAATACATCACATTCTGCAGTTTCATCTTCGCCTTTTGTTGCAGTTGTTTCTTCTTCAAAAGTAAAACCCGCTTGTGTCATACAATCTTTTACAGCTTCTTTAACCGCATTACTTGTCATAGTCGCACCACTAATTCCATCTACATCATAAGAATTTGCTTCTACCATACGACTAGCTAAATCAGCACGGTCATCATCTGATGCCATTTGTTGGTTGTTGTCACTTTCATCAATTGTAATTTCAGATAATGCACCATCTTTAACCGTAACTTCTACAACAACATTTTTCTCATTGTAACCAACTTGTGTTGAAGTATAAGTACCATCTGTAACAGTTCCATCTGTACTACTAGTAGCACTACTACTAGAAGAAGATGAACTTGAAGAACAGGCAACAAGTGATGTTGCCATCAATAAACATAAAATCCCTTGAGTTAATTTTTTCATTTTCCTTAACCTCCGGAAATTAGTTTAATAATATTTTCACAAATAAAAAATACAGGAATCCTTAGCTAGAAAGTGTTCTAATCTTAGATTATAATTTTGTTATGCAAGCATATAAGAACACAAATTTAGAAGGAACGACAGAATTTATCACTATTTTTATTGCAGATGATACAACTGAACTCACTTTGCATAATAATATCTATCATTTAGAATTTGGAAATATTATCCTAGCAAGAGAAAATATCTCTTATGAATATAAAAAAGATTTAACTGTATTATGCTTCAAGAAAAAATTCTTTGATACAATCTTCTACAGTCAAATCAGTGATTGCAATATCATATCTGATTTCTTTCATATTGAAAATCCTCAAAATGAAATCCTATTTTTTGATTATGATGATACCTCTCCTACTTATCAAAGTGCGAAAATCTTAGAAACTGAAATTATCCATTTCGATAATTATAAAGACAAATTAGTTCGTTTATATTTAGTGGCGCTTTTAACCCATTTACAACAATATCATCATGCCCATTTAGTTGTTAGCTTATCCACAATGAATGAACAGCATCGTTTTGGTAAGATTCTAAAATATGTTGGTGATCATTACGCAACCGTAACAATTAAAGAATTAAGTGATATTTTTGGTTATAACGAAAATTATTTATCTTTCTTGTTTAAGAAAATCACTTCACAAACATTTAAAGAAAAACTATTAGAGATTCGTTTAAATGAAGCAACCCGTTATTTACTCCATACAGATTTAAAAGTAGAAGATATAAGCTATCTCATAGGTTTTAAAGACAAAAGCTATTTCATGCGTAAATTTAAAGAAACGTATCTCGTGACGCCAGCTAAATATCGTAAGCTAAATTCTAAGCATTAATTTTAGCAGCTTGATAACAACCTAATACTTGTACTTGTTCACTATGTTCCTTAATAACTCTTAAACAATCTTGTGTCGCAGGATCATTGATATTTCCTTCAAAATCAATATAAAAACAATAATGGAATATTTGATTTGGAATCGGTCTAGATTCAAGTTTTAATAAGTTAATGTTGTATTTAGCAAGAATACCCAAGATATGATAAAGCTCTCCTGGTTGATGCTTTAAGATTAACATTAAGCTAGTTTTATTTGCACCACTTAATACAGTATGATCTCTAGTTACACATAAAAATCTAGTAATATTAGAATTACTGTCTTGAACACTACTTAGTAAAGATTCCATATGATAATATTCTGCAGCTCTTTTACTACCTAAAGCAGCTTTAGTATGTGTATTACATTCTTTGATATATTCCACACTTTTAGCTGTATCTTGATATGCAATTGCTTGAATTTTACTATGTTCACTAAAAAATTTTGTGCATTGACTTAACGCTTCAGGATGACTATATACTTCTTCAATTTCTTCTAGCTTTGTTCCAGGCACAACGATTAAATCTTCTCGAATTGGAATATTAATTTCTCCTATTGCAAAAACCTCATGGTATTTAAATAAATCATATGTACGCGAAATAATTCCCGTTGTTGTATTCTCTACAGGTAAAAGTGCATAATCGATTTCTTTATAATCACATGCATTAAATATATCTTTAAAATTAGTAAATCCAATTGGTTCAATATCTTGATCTTTAAAATATTCTAAAACAGCAATTTCACTAAATGTTCCATGCTTTCCTTGATACCCTACTTTAACTGCCATAAATTACCTCAAACGAATGTTATAATTTTAATATGTCAAAAAAATACTATCAAGTTTTTCCCTATATTTTACTGTTCTTACTCATCGTTCCTTTTTTGATTTATGATCCAGTTCACTACAATTACACAGGAATATTAAGCAAGAATAAAATATTTGCATACATTTGTTTAATTCCTAATATCTTTTATTATTCTTATCTTTATTATCAAAATAAACCAATTTTTATTCATCAAATGAAATGGTCTATCTATTGTCTAGCATTATGTTTGTGTATGTTTTTGACTTGCATAATTCCTTATGCAAAAGATACACCTGTAATATCAAATTTCCATTTACTATTTGGTGTTATTTCTTTAGTTCTTCTTGTGATAGGTTTATTTCTTATGTACGCATTTGAAACAAAAAGAAGAAATATTTTATTCCTTCTTCTTATCTTAGATTTAATCTATATCACGTCTTGTATGTCAATAAATGGTTTATCTGAATTATATTTTGTATTAGTTTTATTTTTTGCAACAAAAAAGGAGCGTTAGCTCCTAATTTTTTTACTCGTTTACTTCAGAATATTTACGACGATCTTCGCTTAGGTTATCGCAATAATATCTTACTGTTAATGTAGCACCTGTTTTACGTGCAGGTTCAGTGATGAATTCATCACCTTCTAGCATACATTCACGCATTGCATCACAAACTGTCTTAAGGTTAGCAACACCAGCTTCAACTTCAGCATTTAAATCACCTGCATTTACTTCGATGTATAACCAATCCATAGCATGTGCTTCACCTTTCTTCCAGTTAATCACATCTACGTATTTTTGTTTGTCTTGTTTTTCAAC
>CAVIQY010000003.1:36272-61454 GCA_963645035.1 bacterium
AGCTTTAGCTACTTTCTTAGTTTCTGTTTTAGTCTCAACTTTTGTTTCAACTTCTGTTTCTTTCTTCTTTCTTGGCATATAAATACCCCCATCTTTCGAGTCCATTATAACAAAAGAATCAGGAATTATCCCGATTCTTTGCATATTTTTATATTATTTTGAGATTTTTTCTTCTAATTCTTTTAATTCATTCTCTAATTCTTCAATAAATGCTTTCTTATCTTCGATGTCTAATTGAGCATCTTCATAAGCAGCTTCACCAATTACAGAGGATAAATCTCTTTCCATACGAGCTAATTGTTTCTTTTGTTTTTCAATTAGATCTGCTTTTCTAGCCTTTTGCGCTTCCATACGATTTAACCAATCTGTATGTTTTTGTTCATTGAAAGCTTTTAGACCTGTATAGTATGTATCTAGAACACCTTTGAATTCTTTCCAAAGTTTTTCTTCAGAATCTTTACCACTGAATCCAACTTCTTTCCAAGAAGCACTTAAATCCTTTAATTTATCTGTAACTTCACGGCTATATGTATTACCAAATACGATATCTTTTGCTTTAGAAATTAATTCTTCTTTTTGTTTTGCTTTTTCAGCAAATTCAGCATTTTGCTTATCTAAGAATTCACCACGAGCATCAAAGAACTTCTTTCTAGCAGCACGGAATTTATCCCATAACTCATCATTATGTTCTTTTCCTGCATAACCTGCAGCTTTCCATTCATCCATTAATGTATTCATGGCATCAGTTGTCTTCTTCCAACTTGTACTGTCAGCTAATTCTTCGGCTTTAGCAACTAATTCTTCTTTTACCTTAACAGCATCTTGCATTTTTACAGCCATTTGTTCACGTAGCTCACTTCTGTTATCAAAGAACTTTTGTCTAGCAGCGTTGAATTTTTCCCATAACTCATCATCAGTCTTTTTATCTGTATAGCCTAGTTTCTTCCATTCATCAAATAAAGCTTTCATTTCATTAGATGCTTTATTAATTTCCTTAGAATCTACTAAAGCTTCTGCTTTTTTAATTAATTCTTCTTTCGCACTTACTACATCTTTTAAAGCTTCTTTTTGTTTTGCATAGAAAACATCTAAAACCTCATCAAATTGTTTGCGAAGACTTTCTTCATAAGCAGATTCGCCTTCTCCAATACGACGCCATTTCTTTTGTAGTGCAGATATTGTTGGCATTACATCTTTGTAATCTGCATCAGTAGGAATCTCCTTAGCTTCCTTTAGAATTTCTTCTTTCTTTGAAATATCATCTAAACGATCATATTCATCAGCAAACATGTTTTGATTTTCACTCATAGTATTTCTCCCTAAACCTATTTATAATAATAATCTTTATTTTTAATTTACTCCACATTTTTCTTTTAATTTTTATTAAAATCGACAAATTTTTTATTCAAATGTGCTATATAACAAAAAAATCGCCCTATTAGCGATTCATTCATAAATATGGAGCGCGTGATCAGAATCGAACTGACGTATGCAGCTTGGAAGGCTGCCGTTCTACCATTGAACTACACGCGCAAGGTAACTGGTGTCTCGGAAGAGAATCGAACTCTCGACCCACTGATTAAAAGTCAGTTGCTCTACCACCTGAGCTACCGAGACAGCAGTGGTGGAGAAGGGCGGTTTCGAACCACCGAACCCAGAGGGAGCAGATTTACAGTCTGCCGCGTTTAGCCACTTCGCTACTTCTCCAAAATAAATGGTGCCGACTATAGGAATCGAACCTACAACCTATTGATTACAAATCAATTGCTCTGCCAATTGAGCTAAGTCGGCATCAATCAAGAAAAATATGGTGGAGGTTAACGGGCTCGAACCGCTGACCCTCTGCTTGTAAGGCAGATGCTCTCCCAACTGAGCTAAACCTCCACGTTTGTGATGCATGTCATTTCCTGACTGCCTATTTAATATACCATGCTCAATAACCTTCGTCAACTATTTTTTTCAAAATATGTTAAAATTTTTTATGTTCAATGAAGAACAGCTTTATTGAGCAAGCTTTTGTATTATAGCACGGGAGATTTATTATGTATAGACAAACTTGGTTAGAAATAAATTTAGATGCAATTAAACGTAATATATTAAAGATAAAAGCAGTTCAAAACAAAAAAACAATTGCCGTCCTCAAAGCAAATGCATATGGATGTGGTGCAAAAGAAATCGCTAAAGTCATGGTAGAAGCTGGTATAGATATGATTGCCGTATCTAGTTTAGATGAAGCACTTGCGATGAGAAACTTTGGATATACAGGAGAATTATTAATATTAGGACATGTTGATCCAATTCACGTTCCTTTACTAATTCAAAATAATATCAGTACTACAGCATACTCTTTAAATTGGGTAAAGGAAGTAATTCAATATAATTGTCAAAATTTAAAAATACATTTAAAAATAGAAACAGGAATGAATCGTATTGGTTTTAGTAATATTGATGAGTTACAAGAAGCATATCACCTATTATTAGATTCACATTGTTTAATTGAAGGAATATTTACTCACTTTGCTTGTGCTGAATCCGATGATACAAAAACGCAAAATCAATACAATCGTTTTGTTGAAGCATACGACGCTCTAAATACATCTTTTAAATGGATTCATTGTGATAACTCTTATGCTAGTGTTTCTTTCAAAGATACGTTAACAAATACATGTCGCGTAGGAATTGGCATCTATGGTTATTTAGATAATATTCAACTAGAGCCAGCTTTAGCCCTTTATTCTAGATTATTCTATGTAAAAGATGTTCAACCTAATGAAACTATCGGATATGGAGCTACATATCTTGCGAAAGATAATATTATTGTTGGTACAATGCCATTAGGATATGCAGATGGATTTATTCGAGCTAATCAAGGAAGAAAAGTATATATCGATGGAAATATGTGCGAAGTGATTGGTAGAGTATGTATGGATCAAGCAATGGTTCAATTACCTTCTCATATAAAAGAAGGAACCAAAGTAGAAATCTTTGGTTCCCATATCCATCTAGAGCAAATGGCTGCCGAATTAAATACCATTCCATATGAAATTATTTGTTTACTAACTTCTCGTGTATCTAGAGTTTATACAAGAAATAACCAAGAAGTAAAAGTTGAAAATGAATATTTAGATCTAAGCAATACATTCAGGCAATAAATTTATTACCACAAATTCTGGATTGTTATAGAGTCTAGGAATCCCATGATAGTCTTTCGTGAGTCCCCTTCCTATAACAATCTTTTTATTTTTCACATCATGCATACCTGATATATATTGAGGAATTAATCCTTGTTGAGGAGCGATAGCACCAATACGTGTTCCAGGAATACACCATTGTCCTCCATGTGCATGACCTGACACAATTAAGTCACAATCTATATCTTTATATAAGGATGTCCAATGCGGTTTGTGAGATAAAAGAATTCTAAAATCTTCTGTTTTAAAAATATCATTAATTTTATATGCAAGATAATTTCCTTCTCTATATTTGCAATTAATTCCACCTATCTCTATTTTATTTCCATTTAATTCAATCACTTCACTATTGAAATCTAAAACATTTACACCCTTCTCTTTAATTTGTTCTTTTAAACTTGTGATATCCCTACGATGTTCTTCATGATTTCCTGTGCTATAAAAAACAGGATAATTTTTAATTTGATCTAACAAAGCAAATCCATTTTCATCACCATGGAATTCATCAAACAAATCACCAGGGATAACAATTGCATCCCCATGAGCTTGTTCAATCATTTTCAATAGCTTTTCCATATTCTTGCCATAAGAAGAACCATGTAAATCTGATAACATAATGATTCTTACAGGAAGTTTAATTTTTGAAGAATAAACAGAATATTCTGTCCAATCGCATTTATATGGTAATCCAGCCACAAAAGTCGTTGTAGCAACAGCACCAAGTGTTAACAATAAATTTTTCTTTTTCATATATCAAAATATTAACAGAATATTTTTGCTTATTGCAATTCTTCATTGCGACTTTGTTGTTGCAAGTAAAACATCGTCTTTTGCGTTTCTATTTCTGCTTTCAATTCTTCTGTTGTCGGTAAATATAATTTATATTTTGTAGCGAATAATTGTTCATTACCATTTAGTATAGAATATCTTGCAATATCCTCATCCGTTTCAGAACAAAGAACAATTCCTATTGTTGGATTATCCCCTTCACTACGTTTAAGTTCATCGTACATACGAACATACATATCCATTTGTCCTACATCTTGATGCGTTATCTTTTCTGTTTTTAAATCAATCAAAACAAAGCATTTCAATATATAGTTATAAAATACTAAGTCAATATAATAGTCCTGTTTCTCCGTGTGAATATGTTGTTGTCTTCCGACAAAAGCATACCCTTTTCCTAGTTCCATCATGAAATTCTGCAAATTAGATAGAATGCTTTTCTCAAGTTCATTTTCTGTGAAATCTGTAATATTAGGAAATCCCAAGAATTCTGCGACTACTGGATTCTTGATAAATTCTAACTTATCCTTTTGATATGAAGCCGTTAATTCTTTCATCTCATTTTCAACAAGATCTTTTTTCTGAGATTTTAGAATTCGAAAATAATATTGAGATGAAATATTTCTTTGTAATGTGCGAACACTCCAAGTTTGTTCCATCGCTTCTTTTGCATACCAATCACGAGCTGTTTTATCATTCACCTGTAGAAGTGTTCTATAATGTGTCCAAGAAAGATACATTCCCGTTTTTCCACTCACTGAGTGGAAAATTTCAGGAAAACACTTATAAAACGAATAAAAACTATATAAATTTGTTTTTGTAAATCCTTTACCGTATTTTTTCGTTAAACGTTCCGATAGCTTTCCAATGATTCTTGCACCATATTCCGAACGAGTTTCACCTTTAAGTTCTTCTTCTGCGATTCGATATCCTATTAGCCAATTTCTTTGTACTAAAGCTACATTTACAGCTTGATATGCAGCTTTTTGCGACGCTTCAATGATGTTACACATATCATTTAACACATCATCCGTTTTAACATAGTTGACTACCAAATGATTTTGCATTGTCTTATCTAATTGTTTATCCATGTTTCCCACCTCACAATTATTTTTTCTACGATTTCGCACTACAATTTTACCATTTTACATACACCCATTTGAAGGCAATTCTCTTTGAAAATGGGTATGAAATTTTCGAAAATAATTTACAAACATTTCTTATTTGTGGTATAACTTGATTATCCCATGAGGGAGTAGCAAGCATCTATTGATGTAGCAAGTCAACATCCTGATTATATGTAATCTGGCTTGTTTTAAATTGCGAGACTCATGTATAACTTCTTAAGCTATACACGAGTGAACTATACATGCCTAGCAAACCCAAACGTAGCTTGAAGTTATGTTTGGGTTTTTCTATATAGAAGGAGATTAGGAGAAATGTATTTATTTATTGTAAACAGTATTTTACTAGGTGTGGGACTCGCCATGGATGCCTTTTCTGTATCAATGGCAAATGGTCTAAATGAGCCTAACATGAAGAAAAGAAAAGGTATATTTATTGCCTTTGTATTCGGAGCATTCCAAGCAATCATGCCAATGACTGGTTGGGTATGTGTCCATACGATTGTCGAAACATTTAAAGCCTTTGAAAAATTTATCCCATGGATTGCTTTAATCTTACTTGCCTATATTGGGGGAAAGATGATTAAAGAAGGATTAAGTAGTGAGGAAGAGGAAGAAGAGAAAGAAAAGACACTATCTCATTCCGACTTATTTATTCAAGGTGTAGCTACATCCATTGATGCTTTATCAGTAGGATTTACAATTTCAAATTATAACTTTGTGATGGCTTTATCCGCCTCATTAATTATTGCTTTAGTCACATTTATTATTTGTTTAGTTGGTGTAAAGATTGGTAAAACAGCAGGTACAAAGTTATCAAACAAAGCGCAACTTCTTGGTGGTGCAATCTTAATTTTTATTGGATTAGAAATATTTATCACAGGCGTATTCTAACGAAAGGATAAATTCTATATGAAATACTATTTGAATGATATTGCGGATGTTCTAAATGATTTAAAGTCATCAAAAAATGGTTTGTCTTCTTTAGAAGCGAGTAATAGATTACATGAGAATGGTAAAAATGAATTAGAAGCTCCTAAAGGAAAATCTATCTTTATTCGATTTTTAGAGCAACTTGCTGACCCAATGATTATTATCTTAATTATTGCGGCTATCGTAAGTAGCGTAATTGCCGTATTAGAAAATGAAAGTTTTGCGGATGTAGTCATCATCTTAATTGTTGTATTAGTTAATGCAATATTAGGGGTATACCAAGAAAGTAAAGCTGAAAAAGCAATTGATGCGTTACAGAAAATGTCAGCTTCTACTTCTAAAGTATTAAGAGATGGTAAGGTAGTCATTCTCCCTAGTACAGATTTAGTGGTTGGTGATGTGATTTTACTAGAAGCAGGTGACGCAGTGCCAGCGGATGCGAGATTATTAGAAAGTGCTAGTTTAAAAGTAGAAGAATCTGCTTTAACTGGTGAATCAGTACCTGTAAATAAATTTATCGATACCCTATTTTTAAAAGATCAAAAAGATATTATCTTAGCAGACCGTAAAAATATGATTTATATGGGTTGTACGATAAGTTATGGTAGAGCGAAAGCTGTGATTACTGCTACAGGAATGAACAGTGAGATGGGTAAGATTGCTAATGCATTACTTGTATCAAAAGAAAATGAAACACCATTACAAAAGAAATTAACTGAACTCAGTAAAATCTTAACAAAGCTAGTTTTAGGAATTTGTATTCTTGTATTTGCGATACAACTCATTCGTGCAGGTAGTATCAATTTTGATTTAATTATTCATTCCTTTATGATTGCGGTATCCTTAGCTGTTGCGGCAATTCCTGAAGGTCTAGCTGCTATAGTTACTGTTGTTTTATCGATTGGTGTTACAAACATGTCTAAACGTAATGCCATTATTAGAAAGCTAACTGCTGTAGAAACTTTAGGTTGCGCACAAATTATTTGTTCTGATAAAACTGGTACATTAACGCAAAATAAAATGACAGTTACCCATGCCTTTGGAAATAGCGATAAAGAAATATCTAAAGGTATGGCATTATGCTCTGATGCCGAAATTGATGAAGATGGTGTTGTGACTGGGGAACCTACTGAAGCAGCTTTAGTTTATTATGCATATAAAAATGGTCTATCTAAATTAGATTTAAAAAAGGAATATACGCGTATTGGAGAAGCACCATTTGATTCTATGCGTAAAATGATGTCTGTTGTTTTACAAAAAGAAAATCAAATCATTCAATATACAAAAGGTGCCCCTGATGTAGTGATTAATCGTTGTACAAACTATTTAAAAGATGGTAAATGTGTACCAATGGATGATGCTTATCGTAAGTTAATCCAAGACGAAAATAAAAAGATGGCAGATCAAGCATTAAGAGTTCTTGCCTTAGCTAAAAGAACTTACGATAAAGAGCCTAATGATTATTCTGCAGAATGTTTAGAAAAAGATTTATGTTTTGTTGGTATTGTAGGCATGATTGATCCAATTCGACCTGAAGTAAAAGATGCAATTGTCGAATGTAAAGAAGCAGGCATTACACCAATTATGATTACAGGTGACCATATCGATACTGCTGTTGCAATAGCGAAAGAACTTGGTATATTAACTGAAAATACAAAAGCAATTACAGGTACAATGCTTAACGAAATGAATGATGATGAATTTCTTGCTCGTTTCAAAGACATTCGTGTATATGCTCGCGTACAACCAGAACATAAAACTAGAATAGTAGACGCATGGAAAAATGCTGGATATATCACCGCAATGACTGGTGATGGTGTAAATGATGCCCCTAGTATTAAAGAAGCAGATATTGGTATAGGCATGGGCATCACTGGAACAGATGTTACCAAAAATGTTGCGGATATGGTACTAGCAGATGATAACTTTGCAACTATTGTTCATGCTGTAGAAGAAGGAAGAAGAATTTACGATAACATTCGTAAAGCAATCCAATACTTACTTGGATCAAATCTAAGTGAAGTACTATGTATTTTTATCGCTACATTATTAGGTTTTGAAATTTTAGAACCAGTTCATTTGTTATGGATAAATCTTGTGACAGATTGCTTCCCAGCTCTTGCTTTAGGAACAGAAGCAGCTGAAGAAGATATCATGAAAAGAAAACCAAGAAGTACAAAAGATGGTATCTTCTCTAATGGTGTAGGCATAGATATTCTTTATCAATCCATCGCTGTTACTGCTTTAGTTTTATTCTCATATTTTCTAGGACACTATTTAGAAACAGGCAATTGGGTTATTACAAGCAGTAAAGATGGCACAACAATGGCATTCTTAACAATGTCTATGGCGGAAATCTTCCATAGTATGAATATGCGTTCTCAAAAACATAGTATATTCAAACTAAAAACAAAGAATAAATATTTAATGGTTGCGGCTTTACTATCCTTAATCGCAACAACGATTGTATGTGAAGTTCCCCTACTAGCTAATGCATTTAGTTTTACTTCAGTAAGCTTATTTGAATATGCAATTGCTATAGGACTAGGATTCTGTATTATACCAATTGTTGAAATTGTAAAACATTTTGAGTACAAATAAATGCTATGATAAAACTGTCGTAAGACAAAAGGAGAAAGAAATGAAAAATTTTTTTAATGTAACACTAGCTTTAGTTTTAGCTAGTAGTTTAGTTGCTTGTTCTTCTAATCATGAAGCATCAACTACTACAGCTACTGTAGAAAGTACTGAAGAAGCTACAGCTACAGAAGAAACAACTTCCCTAGCAAATCCTTGGGTAGATTGCGACAGTTTAGAAGAAGCTGAAAAACTTGCAGGATTCGAATTTGAAATTCCTAGCGATGATAGTGATGCAGAAATCGTATATCGTGCAATTGAAGGACAACTAATCGAAATAGATTATGATCCTAATGGTGATGATCCACTAGTTCTAAGAAAAGGTGTAGGAACAGATGATGTTTCTGGCGACTATACTTCTTATGATTTTGGTGGCAATATTGAAGTTGGTGAAGACAATTTAGTAGTTAATGTTCTAGGTGATTCTGAAGATTTAATTCATACTGCTACTTGGACTGTTGATAACTATTCTTATTCTCTATATAGCGCTGTCGGTGTTAGCGTTGATGCATTAGATACAGTAATTCCATTACTTAAATAAGTACATAAAAAGAGAGCGAGTCATATACATGATTCACTCTCCTTTTTTTGTTTTTATTTCTCTTATAATTTTTCTAAGATATCTGCTAATGCATTCATTGCTACATCAGAAGAATGTTCTAATTCTTTTTCATATTCTGCAGCACCACCATTAATGCCATCAGCTACCATCTTAATGAGTAAGCATGGTACACCATTACGATTTGCTGTTAATACAATTGCTGCAGATTCCATTTCACAAATATCTGCATTATATTCATCATGTAATACTTTTCTAGCATCAGCTGTATCTACAAACTTATCACCAGATGCACAAATAACTGGTTTTAATTCTGGAATTTCTTTTGTAGCTAATTCTAATAAGTTTTTATTTGTTGGAATATAAACTGTTGGATATAGTTCTGGATATCTTGCTTTTTCACAATGATCAATAGCACTTGTATCAAAATCATAGTGAACAACTTTATCAACAACACAAATTCTATGTTTAGAAATTTCTTCTGTTAATCCACCAACAACACCAAAGTTAAATAAATAATCTACATCAAACTTTGTAATTAATAATTCTGCTGAAGCACTAGCAGCGATTTCACCAATACCAGAGCGAATTGCGTAAAGTTCATAATCACTTGTAACATACTTTAATATCGTATCATTACGATATTGGATTGTTTCTTGTGGTTCTCCAAACTTTCTTTTTAATGCATTCATTTCAATTGCGACAACTAAACCTGCTTTTTTCATTTTCTATTTCTCACTTTCTTTATACCAAGCATCAATTAAGCTAATTAAGCCTTTTACAATTTTATCTTTATCCCATTTTGTTGTATTCATCACAACATTATAGGAATATTTATCTCCCCATTTACTTCCTGTAATTAGTTCACGAGTTCGAGCTCTTCTTTTATCTACAGAAAGAATTTCTTTTTCCATTTCTTTTCTCGTTTTAGGATCATTCTTCGATAAATGTTCCATACAACGATTTACTTTTTCTTCCATATCAGCACAAAGGAAGATATTAAATGGATGATATTTCTTTAGGATAGCATCAGCGTTTCTTCCAACAATTACACAATCTTTACCTTTTTTTGCAATTGCTTCAATTACTTTCTTTTGTTCTAATAACATTTCTGTTTGTGGTAAAGGCATAAGTGTTCCACCAGAAAACGTACAATAATAATGTAAAGGTACTGGTTGTATTTCATTATTATCTAATGCTTGAATCACATCTTCTTCATTTACGCCCATATTAGAAGCGATTGTTGTAATGATTTCAGAATCGTAATAATCATAACCAAGTTCTTTTGCGATTTCTTTTCCAATTTCTCTACCACCGCTTCCAAATTCACGGCTAATTGTAACTATCCTCATGTGTTTTTTCTTGTCCCTTTTCTATTGTATCCTTATCTACGACTACTATGACATACAAAATAAATAATTTGACTATTTTTTGCAATTTTATTCATTAAATCTAATGCTTTTTGTAAATGATGATCATCAAAATCTACAAATGGATCATCTAATACAATAAATGGTTGTTCCTTTTCAAATAATGCATCAATTAATGCAAGTCTCATGCATAAATCTATACAGCCTATCGTTCCTGAACTGTAGTAACCTAATTTCCTATATTCACTTTCATCTTCAATATTTAGATTCAATTTTGGATCAAGTAGAATTTTATCGATATTTTCATCCATCAATTCATGACTATATTGTTTAAAATGATCTTCTATTTTTTGTAGATATCGATTTGCCAAATTATCTTTTGCTTTTTCTAGATACAGCATTGTTTTATCAAGTATGTCGCACTTATTTTGAACATCCTTTTTTTCTTGTAATAATCTTTGTTTGTCTTGTAGTAAATCTTGTTCATGACTCATCTTTTCTTTACATGAATCCATTCGATATTTGAGATTAGAGCGACTATCTTCAAGTTTTGCTTTAACTTTTTCTAACTCATTTTCTTTTTCATTGATTGTTTCTGCATCAATATTATCTTTGAATATATCTTTATTTGTTTGTAACAATTCTTCTTTTTGTTTAGATAGTGATTTTAGTTCAAGCTGATATTGATTTCTATCTTTGATATCTTCAGCTAATATTTCAGCCACATTTTCTTCATTGAATAACGAATATTGATTTCTATATACATCAATGATTTGATTCATTTTTTGATTTTGTTCATATAATTTTTGAATTTCTTCTTTATATACTTCTTTTTTCTGTATATCTAGTTTCAATTCATTACATTTTCTTTGTAAAGCATCATAGTCTTTTCTATAATCATGTGCCCTATTAGGTAAATAATAATCAAAGAAATTATTTAATTGCTTTTCTTCTTTTGCGATAATATTTTCCCTTTTTATTTTTTGAGAAACTCTTTTCTTTCTATTTATCACATCATAAATAAATACAATTAATGCTAAAGCCAAACAAATACAAATATACACAATAGATACATAATTAAGATAAATCACAATACTTGCTAAAATTAAACCAAGACAAAAGAATAAAACAAAATAATGATTAGAATCTTTTGTTTGTACCTTTTTCTGTTCGTAATCTTCTATTATTTTTAAGCATGTTTGCATTTCACCACTAGTAGGAAGTTCTTCTGGCTCACCACTTTCTCGGCTATTAGAATGATTCAATTCATCTAATCTATATGCATTAAATTCTAAGATAGAATAAGCTTTCTTTAATTGTTCTAACTCTTCACTAGTAGGATATTGTCCATGATATTTCTTATCTAGTTTGTTTATCTTTTCTTTCAAACCATCTATTTTTTCTTCTAATTCTTTTAGTTTTTCTTTTTGAATCTTTTGTTCAGGAATACGATATAAATCTTTTCGTGTTAATTCTAATTCTTTTTTATGTCTTTTATTTCAGCCAGCTTTACTTCAATAGAAATAAGTTCATCCTCTAGCTCACTAATCTTTCCACCACTACCTTTATACCTTTTAAGTTCCACACGTTTTTCTTTTAATGCTTGAATGGCTAAATCATAATGGTTTAAATCATTTGTATCTTCTACAAGATGACTTAATTTTGTTTGAATCGATGTTGTAGAAAATAATCCTTTATTTAGATTTTGAGGAATATAGGTACTACGCATAAAAGATTCTGCATCAATACCAAATAGTTCTTCTCCTAAATTTTCACTAAAAGAAGTATTTTCGGTATGCTTTGTTAAATTGAGGATTGAAAAAGTATCTTTAGATGCACTTTTACCAAAAAATCTCGTCACCCGATATTGATTATCTTGATATTCAAATTCAAGATATCCACCATATTTACCACCATTCCATGGTTCATATTTTTTACGTTCATTTGTATGAATATTTTGTGTATTTGTACGATTCAAGCCATAAAGCATTGCTTTAATAAATGTCGCTAATGTTGTTTTCCCAAACCCATTTTCTTCATAAATCGTATTTAAGCCATCATGAAAAGCATAATCAAAGTGATGTAATTTACCGAAGTTTTCTATATGTACATTTAATAACTTCATAAGCTTTTTTCTCCACTTAATGCTTTGATACCTTGTTCGATAATTTGATCTTTGTATTCTTCATCACTATTTAATACAAGACGGATAAATTCTCCTTTTAAAGAAATATCATTTTGATAATCTTCTTTTCTAATCGCCAATTTCCTTTCATCTTTAACTCTTACATAGAAAAAATCATTTTGAATCATTTGTTCTATATAAGAAATAGAGATAAAAGAATCCAGTTGTTTAGAACCAGTCAAAATAAATTCCACAAGATCATCTTGAGATATCGTTGTTGAAAAAGATTTAAGTTTCTGTACTATTTCATAATTACTTTGAAGAGTAGAACAATCCACTTCTACTTGCCGAATAATTCTACTCGCATTAGGAATAAATTCGATTTGTTTTGAATCTGTATCTAAAAGAATAAATCCCTTTAATCCACATTCATCAAATCCTCTTCCTTCTAAGCATCCTGAATATGCATAGATTCCTGATGAATCTAATTTTCCTTTTTGATAAGAATGAATATGTCCTAATGCTAAATAATCGATATTCCTATTCTTTAAAGTGTTTAAATCAATAAAATTTGGATCATGAGAATTAAAAATATCCCCATGTAATATCACAATATTAAAGTTATTTTGAGAAAGTATCGGCATACTCTGAACCATATTTTTATCATATGTTCTAGAAGAAATCGTTATATTTTCTAGTTCAAATGTTTCCCAATTATCGTGAAATACATATAAATTACTTGGCTTACTAGTAAGTAATTCCTTTATTTTTTCATCATGATTACCAGGTACATAGAAATACAAAATCTGACTCGTCGAAGAAATAAAAGAGAATAGTAAGTCTAAAGTCTACATCATTTTCTTTTGCGTATATCGTTAAACGTTCAAAACTTTGTAGTATCTCATTATTACGAATAGTTGCTTTAGTAGAACTTAAATTTGTATTTAACGAGGAATCTAAATGAATATCGGCACAATGAATCACTTTCATAGGCTTACCTCGATTACATCTTCTATCAAAATACTTGTATGATTCTTAAAATAGATTTTATGTTCAACCATATCTATTTTCTTAATTTCTAGCTCTTCCGTAATATATTCGCCACCAGACTTTGTTTCATCATTTTCAAAATAGGTAATTTGAATCTTTGGATGTTGGTTTTTCTCTAAGATACTTTTTAATTTATAGTCTAATGTTTCTTTTTCTTGTTCGGTTAATTCTTTCTTTTGCGTTGTTAGGCGAGATGCTTCATGAATTGAATCATCATAACCAGTTAATGCGGCGAAAGGCATAAATTGTGCGGCTCTAGCACTATTTGCCATCTTACGATGATTTTTTGAACCTTGATATCTTTCATATAAGATTTCACTATATTTTTGATTCATGCCTTATGCCCTCCTATCTGTTTATTTCTTTCCATTTGTGTCGCATCATCCATCTTATCTCTAACACGAACAATCGCATTCTTACCGTATTTATTCTTAATTTTTAATATCGCACTTTGTATTTTTTGTTCCGATTCATCTTGGTGATATTCTGTATTAGACGTATCGAATAAACTAGCTTGTACAACTTGTGTTGGAATCGAATCATTCGATATGACATCCATGGCACATATATTAATTCTTCGAATCGTATAAGTAGGATTGCACTTTGCTTTAAATATCTTTACAATGCCATCTGTAATTTCTTTAATTGAAGAAGTATATTGCATGAGTTTAATACTTCCGTGTACTCCATTTACTACTTCCATATTTAGATATTCTTCATTATCTTTTAAATCATACCCAATCATTAACGCTACATTTTGGGTAACGAGTTTTTTCGCAAATAAAGATAATGCAAGTTCTTCAGCCATCTCTTTTACAACTAATAAAGCATGATCATACAAATATGGTTTATGTAATACTTGTCCAATACTTAAGCTATTATTACTTGGCCGATAATTTTTAATATCTTGCATTGTACAATATTCTTGTCCCCAAGCATGATCAATGAGTAATTCCGCATTAATTCCAAATGTCTTATATAACAAATCTTCATTATATTTATCTAAAATTGTCCCCTTAGAACATAAGGCAATATCTCCCATTGTATATAAGCCAAGATTTTGTAATTTTTTTGCATATCCTCTACCAACACGCCAAAAGTCTGTTAATGGCTCATGGTCCCATAATTTTTGTCGATAAGATAATTCATCTAGTTCTGCAATTCTTACACCATCTTTATCCGCTGGCATATGTTTCGCCACAATATCCATCGCTACTTTTGCTAGATATAAGTTTGTACCTATCCCTGCTGTAGCTGTTATTCCCGTCTTTTTTAATACCGCTTGTACTAATTTACGGGCTAAAGTATGGGCATCAACACCATAATATTTCAAATATTCTGTCGCATCGATAAATACTTCATCAATTGAATAAACATGAATATCTTTTTCGGATATATATTCCAAATAAGTCTCATAAATCTTTGTACTATATTCAATATATAGTGCCATTCTAGGAACAGCCGCAATATAAGTACATTCTAAATTTAAGTTTTTGCTTAATTCATCATATAAATACGATTCCCCATTAAAGCGATGAAATGGAGCTTGTTGTAATCTTTTCGCATTGATATTTTTTACTTTTTGAATCACTTCAAAAAGCCTTGGTCGAGAAGGAATACCCATGGATTTTAACGAAGGAGATACTGCTAAACAAATTGTTTTTTCTGTTCTTGAAGTATCCGCCACAACTAGATTTGTATTTAATGGATCTAACTTTCTTTCGACACATTCTACTGATGCATAAAAAGATTTCAAATCAATTGCGATATATGTTCTTTCTTTATTCATCTTTATTCTTAACAGTTAAAAAAGGAAAAACATCTTTAAAGTTAGCTTGAATGACTAAATCACAAACATCATCATAAGAAGTAGCTGTTCGATTAATCATCACAAGCTTATCCCCTTGGAAATAACGAATAAGACCTGCCGCAGGATAAACGACAAGTGAAGAACCTAATACAACAAGCATATCTGCTTTTAAGATTGCACGAATTGCCTCGTCTTGTACTTTTTCATCTAGTGGTTCTTCATATAAAACAACATCTGGTTTTATGATGCCACCACATGAACATCTAGGAATACCAGTAGAGTTTTTAATATATTCAGCAGAATAGAATTTACCGCATCTTGTGCAATAGTTACGATGAATAGATCCATGTAATTCATATACTTTTTTACTTCCAGCTAAAGTATGTAATCCATCAATATTTTGCGTTACGACACCAAGACACTTTCCTGCTTCTTCACATTTTGCAATAAACTTATGCACCTCATTTGGTTCAACATCAAGGCATAACATCTTATCGCGATAAAAGCGATAAAACTCTTCAGGATTTTTTTCAAAGAAAGAATGCGAAATAATCTCTTCTGGTGGATATTTATATTGTTGATTATACAGACCATCTTGGCTTCTAAAATCTGGAATACCACTATCTGTCGATACACCCGCACCACTAAAGAATACAATTCGATTACTAGAATCAATCCAATTTTGTAATAATTCAATTTTTTCCTTACGATTCATAAAGTTTAATTACTCCTTTCGCTGTTTCAATTAATTTTTCAATGAGTTCATCTGGCCCAAGCACTTGCACTTTATCTCCATATTGCATAATCCAAGCAATAAGTGTTGGTGTGATTGCAGTACGAACACTAATGGTAAAAGAATCTTCATCCACTTCTTTTAAAATATAATTTGTACCAAATTGATCTAGAACAGCACTAGACATTTCTTGTGAAAACTTACAAGTAATAGTTTGTGGTTCTCCTTTATACATATGAAATGAAGATTGTAAAAAATTATCTAAATCAAAATTTTCTTTGCGAACAATTTCTTCGTCTTTCTTTAGTTCTTCTATTTTATCTATACGATAAATTGAGAAACGATCATTATCTTCGCTATAGCCAATACAATAATATCTACCATTTTGATTCACAATTGCATACGGCACAACACAATAGATTTTCTTTTTATGTCGATATTTCCTTCTTTTACGAATCGTTAGATCATAGTAATAAAAATAAATATGATTCGCATTTTTTATCGCTTCTAATGTAATTTTGATATTAGACAACACATCATCATTATCTGTTTTTTCTTGAATCATTTTTGATTCTGGCAAAAAAGATACTTTATTGCATAAAGTATGAACAATCTTAGTTTGAAGTTCCTCACTTTCTTTCTGCGATAAAGATTGATTATTGGATATCGCATCATTCATCACAAGCACTTCTGCTGTAGAAAAAGGCGGTTCTAAATAATAGCCTTGTTTATTTGAACGAGTATATTGAATGTTATATCCATACTTTTTTAATAAATCTATAACACTATATACCGTTCTTCTATCTGATGTCACACCACAATCAGCTAACTCTGCTAAAATCTCTGTCATTGAGAGAATATGAGACGAATCTGTATTCTCTTCAAGGATTTTTAACACAAGAAGTGCCCTTTCTAAGTTTAAACTATTCATATTTCCTCCGCTGTACATATAATTGTACATCACTTTTGTTATAACTTGTTATCATTTGAACAGAAATGAGGTAAAACATATGAGTCAAAAACAAAAAGCATTAATTTGTGAAACATTATTCTTATTCGCCTTTGGTTATATTCTTGCTGGATACAAAGCAGCCGCAATTTTTGCGTCACTTGTTTCCCTATTTATTGTTTCTAGTGATGAAACACTACATGCAATAAAAAAACATTATTTATCTTTTATCTTTTTCTCAATTATCTATCTTTATTTGTCTTACATATTTCATATAGAAGAAGATTATCCAGGATTTAATGTAATTATCTTATTACAGTCTTGTTTATGTAGTTGTATGGCAGAAAGTCATGTTGCTAAACTAAGATACATCTTTAGAACAAACATCTACTTATTAGGTACATTTATTTGTTTAGCATTTGTTTTATTAGATTTATATGATTCTTTCTTCTTTCAAAGAATCATCATGATTTTACTCATATTCTGTCCATATTTCACTTGTCTTCTTCAAAAAGAACTATCTAGTATTTCTATTGGAATTTCGCATAAAACAATAAAGAAAGATAGATAATTAGACGTTTATTTTGTAAAATATCTTTGCTAGAAAGAAGATAAAAAAATGACAAATTTACTCGTTAAAAAATTCATTAAAAATAGTGAAGATGTATATAATCCAAGCGTTAGATTAGCATATGGAACATTAAGTGGAATTGTAGGTATCATCTGTAATGTATTCCTATTTATTTTAAAATTCATCATAGGATCTACAATCCACTCGATTTCCATTGTTTCAGATAGCTTTAATAATTTATCGGATAGTTTAAGTAGTGTAATTGCCTTATTAGGTTATAAAGTGGCGTCAAAACCGGCCGATAAGGAACATCCATTTGGTCATGGCCGTATGGAATATGTCGCTAGTTTTATTGTGTCTAATATTATTTTTGTTGTGGCTTTTGAGTTACTAACATCTAGTATCAATAAAATCATTCATCCTGAAGCATTAGCTTTTTCTTATCTTTCTTTAGGACTATTAGCTGCGTCCATTCTCATTAAAATTTGGTTAAGCAGATTTAATTCCATTTTAGGAAAAAAGACAAATAATATTGCAATGTTAGCCGTAAGCGATGATGCCAAAAATGATGTATTCGTCACTTTAGCTACCATCATTGCCTTAGTATTATCAAAGTTTAATTCTGAGATTCCTTTTGATGGAATTGCTGGTGTAACTGTTTCAATCGCCATTTTCTATTCTAGTTTTGGCATTGCAAAAGAAATTATTGGCAAATTACTTGGTAATCCTATTTCCAAAAAAGAAGCGAAACAAATTGAAAATATTATTCTAGAATTCCCTGAAGTAAAAGGAGTGCACGATTTAATGATTCATGACTATGGCCCAGGAAGACAATTTGGATCAGCTCATGCGGAAGTAGATGCCAAAATGGACTTTCTAAAAGCACATGATATTATCGATGAAGCTGAAAGAAAAATTCATGAAGAAACTGGTGTAATGATGACACTACATTTAGATCCAATTTTACTTGATGATCCATTAGTTCAAGTTTATCAAAAAGAGATTAAAGACATTTTAAATAAAATTGATCCTACATTATCTATTCATGATTTTAGAATTGTAGATGGTCCTAGTCATACAAATTTAGTTTTTGATATTCTTATCCCATATGATTGTTCTATATCTAAAAAAGAAATAGAAGATAAAATTAATACTTCTTTAAAAGAACATGATAAACGATTATATGCTGTAATCACATTTGATCATGAATATGTTTCTGAACAAGAGGACGAAGAATGAAAAAACATAGAAATAATTTATTACTACTTTTAACGGCGATTATTTGGGGTGGTGCTTTTATTGCCCAAAGTTCAGGAATGAACTATATCGGTCCATGGACTTTTACAAGTGTTCGCTCTTTTGAAGCAGCACTCGTTACTATTCTTAGCTATCCTATCCTTTGTAAGTTATTATCACTTGATTCTGCTTATAACAAAAAAGAAACAATATTAGGCGGTATCTGTTGTGGATTAGCTTTAACCCCAGCCACAATATTCCAACAAATTGGTATTCAATATACTACTGTTGGTAAAGCTGGATTTATTACTGCTTTATATTGTATTATTGTGCCATTTTTATCCATTTTTCTAAAAAAGAAAGTATCCTTACAAACGTGGATTGCGGCAATCATTGCTTTAATTGGCTTTTATTTTTTAAGTATTACAGATTCTTTTTCTTTATCTAGTGGTGATAGCTACATGTTACTATCCGCATTATTCTTCGCAATACATATTTTGACTGTAGATCACTTTACGAGTAACACAAATGGCATAATCATGTCTGCGATACAGTTTTTAGTTGTCGGTTTATTAACAATTGTTCCTTCTATTGTCCTAGAATCATCTAGTTTTGCCTATATCCATGAAGCGATTCCATCGATTGTCTATGCTGGTGTCTTATCAAATGGATTAGGTTATACACTACAAATTATTGGTCAAAGAGATGCTGACCCAACTATCGCAACATTAATTTTAAGTTTAGAATCCGTATTCTCTGCTATCTTTGGATTCTTAATATTGCATCAAACTTTAACAATTCGTGAATTAGCAGGATGTATACTCGTATTTATCGGTGTTCTTCTTGCCCAAATAAAAAAGTAGATTTTGCTCTACTTTTTTATTTGATTTATTTTGCTGCTTCAATCATTAATGCTGTAATCTTCTTTGCATATTCTACAGGATCTTTAATATCTAATCCTTGGATTAATAAAGCTTGATCATATAGAACACTTGCATATTCTTTTACAGTATCTGGATTTTCTTTATAAAGTCTTGTTAATGTTTCAAAGATTGGATGACTAGCATTAATTTCTAATATCTTAGAAGCTTTTAATCCATGATTTGCAGGATCTTGTGATAGAATCTTTTCCATTTCCAGTGACATACCAGAATCAGCTACTAAGCATACAGGATCATCTTTTAGACGAGAAGAAATTCTAACTTCTTTTACATCATCACCTATCGCTTCTTTCATTGCGGCAAGCATATCTTTGCTTTCTTCTGTCTTTTCTTCACGTTCTTTCTTTTCTTCTTCGCTATCTAAATCCAAATCACCATTTGTGATATTTTTGAATTCATGATCTTCAAAAGTACGCATCATCGAAATACAGAATTCATCTACAGGATCTGTGAAATATAATACTTCATATCCTTTATCTATCACTTTATCTAATACAGGTAATTTCTTAATTTCATCTACTGTTGTACCACTAGCGTAATAGATATCTTTTTGGCCTTCTGCCATTCTTGAAACATATTCACTTAATGATACATATTTGCCTTCTTTACTAGATTCATACATTAATAAATCTTTTAGTTTTTCAGCATTCATACCATATGATTTATAAATATCATATTTAATGTTTTTACCAAATTGATGGAAGAATTTCTCATAGTTCTCACGATCATTTTGCATCATATCAACTAATGCGCCATGAATCTTCTTTTCAATGGAATTCGCTAAAGCTTTTACTTGTTTATCTTGTTGTAAGATTTCACGAGAAATATTTAAGCTTAAATCCTCACTATCAATTAAACCAGTCACAAATCGATAGCTTTCTGGTAATAAATCTTTTGCCTTATCCATAATGAATACACCCTTTGAATAAAGCTGTAAGCCACCTTCAAAGTCTGTATTGTAGAAGTTATAAGGTAATGTTGCAGGAATAAATAGTAACGCAGTATAAGATATATTTCCTTCAACTGTATAATGGATTACCTTTAGAGGATCTTGCCAATCATTAAATTTAGCTTTATAGAATTCGTTATATTCTTCTGTTGTAATAGAAGATGGTTGTTTCTTCCATAATGGAATCATCGAATTTAATGTTTCTGTCTCTGTAGTAGTAATTGTCTTAGTTTCATCTGTAGGATCAGGAATACTCTTTTCTACTTCCATTTGAATTGGATAACGAACATAATCAGAATATTTCTTTACTAAGCTCTTAATCTTACTTTCTTCTAGATAATCAGAATAATGTTCATCTTCTGTATCATCTTTTAGATGTAATACAATTCTTGTACCAATGGAATCTTTCTCCATTTCACTAATTGTATAGCCATCTTCTCCAGTACTTTCCCATTTATAAGCTACATCACTATTCACAGATTTTGTTTCAACTGTAATCTTATCCGCAACCATGAATGCACTATAGAAGCCAACACCAAATTGACCAATAATATCTACATTCTCATCAGATTTATCTAGCTTTTCTTTAAAATCTGCGGAACCACTCTTAGCGATAGTACCTAGATTCTTTTCTAGTTCTTCATTAGTCATACCAATACCTGTATCTTCAATTACAAGTATTCTATTAGGAATGTCTCTTTCTATATGAATGCGTAAATCATCTTTTTCTACTTTCTTTGTGTCATCTGTAAGAGATAAATAATATCTTTTATCTAGTGCATCTGAAGCATTAGAAATAATTTCTCTCAAGAATATTTCCTTATTTGTATAAATAGAATTAATCATGAGACCTAATAATCTCTTAGACTCTGCTTTAAACTGTTTCTTTGCCATATTGTACCTCCTTAGCACTCTATCTTATTGACTGCTAAACTATAGCACTAAAAAAAGAAAGGTTCAAGTCTACATTGAATCCTTTCTGTATAATCGAATAACAAATGAAGCAGTAATCGTCATTTTTTCAATTTCTTTTAATTTATTCATTGCATGAATATCTGTTTTATATGCATATGGTGTCATTTGGAATAAATCTAATAAATGTTCTGTATCTACTTCAAACTTCTCTTGTATGTGTAGTTCCTTTTCTTTCTTTAAATTAATTTCAATCTCTTTCACTTCATTTTTATACGCTTCTTGATAGAGTAATTCTTTTAGTTCAATCAAATGATTTTCATCTGGTGTTACAACAATAAAGCAACCATTTTCTTTTAGTAATCTTTCTATCTCTAAACTAGCAATAGGTGCGAAACACGTAACGATTGTATCTGCTACATGATCTTTTAGAGGAATATGAAAGATAGAACTAACAACATATTGTGTAGTCTTATCATGCTTAGATGCATACTTTAAGGCACTTTTAGATAAATCAAAACCATACTTTTCTTTTGAAGAAAAAGCACTTGTATAATACCCTTCGCCACAGCCTAAATCTAAAAGTAATGAACTATTTTCTTTTTTAACAAGTTCACATAGAGCATCTCTCAAAAAAGAATACGCTCCCGTGCTTAAGAAAGATGTACGTGCTTTTACCATTTGTACATCATCCCCATGTGAGACACTCTCTTTTAGCAATAAATTGATATATCCTTCCTTTGCAAAATCATAAGAATGACGATTTGAACATTTACAAGATTTACCTTCTACTTCTAAAGGTTGATTACATTTTGGACAAATTAATTTCATGTTAAGATTATAGCACTTGACTATCGGTCAGTCGATGATATAGTTTAATTAAAGGAGGCAAAAGTCATGGGAGTAAATGACAATGAGCAAAGACGAGAAGAATTCATCAACGCTGCCGAAAAATTATTTAAAGAAAATGGTGTTGTTGAAACTACCGTCAATTCAATTGTAAAAGAATTAGATGTTGCGAAAGGCTTATTCTACTATTACTTCAAATCAAAAGATGATGTAATTGAAGCAATTTCTCAAAAGTATAATGATTCTTTTAAGAAAAGTATTGCTAAACATAGTGCAACAAACAATTATGATGAAGAATTAAATGAATGTATTGAAAACATCATTTCTTCTTTCAAAACAATGTGGGCTAACTTACATGGTGAATCTGCTAATATTGATTTAACCATCTTATCTTCTAGAACTATTGATGAAGCAAAACAATCCGCATCAGAAGTACTAAAGAAAATATTTGATGAAGGAATTGAAAAAGATGTGCTAAATATTAAAAATTCAGAGTATTATGCAAATACACTAGTAAGTGGCATATCTGATTTATTGCATGATGGAAATGCAAGCATGCAAGACATTAAAAACTTCGTTATGGACTTTATTGATCAAGTCAGAAAGGATAAAAATAATGGATAACAACGAAAAAGATTTAACTGAAACTATCTCTTCTTTAATTGAAAAAGGAACAGAAACATTTAACAAAACAACAAAAAACATTACTGATCAGATTGCTAAAGAACGTAAAAAATTAGAAATTCGTTCTCAAATTGGTCAACATGAACGTCAATTAAGCAAAGCTTATGAACGTATTGGTAAAGCTTATTACGATGAAAAAGAAACTGGTGTAGCTGGTGAAGATTTAACAGATGTTATTGCATTAGTTCGCAGTAATCGTAAAGTAGTAGAACTACTAAATGAACAACTTGCTCAATTTGAAGAAAAAGAAGAAAAAACAGAAGAAACAAAGTAAGTAAAAATGTCCTCGTACACATAATACGAGGACATTTTCATTTATATTTCTTTTAAATCTTCTGGTGTTGTGATTTTTAAATTATTATAATCACCTAAAACTACTGCCACTTTTATATCTAGATATTTTTCAATTAAAGAAGCATCATCTGTTCCAATATAGTTTTCTTCTATTGCTTTATGCATACAGTACATAATGTCTTTTGTATAGAATACTTGAGGAGTTTGGGCTGCCATAAGTGTTTCTCTTGGAATAGTTTGATCAATATATCCATCTTTTACAATCTTAATTGTATCTTTACAAGGAACCATTAAAATCGCTCCTTTTTCTTTTTCCATTGTCTTCTTTAATTTCCCTAAAAGTTCTAAAGTGATGTGAGGTCTAGCTCCATCATGAATCATTACTATATCTAAAGAAACATTTTGAAGACCATGGTATATACTTTCTTGACGAGACGCGCCACCTTCGACAACTTTTACTTTCGCAAAGTTTTGATCAATCATTTTTTCTTTAAATGTCTCACAATCGGAGACAACAATAATTTCTTTACAATCTTGATCTTTTTCAAATACATCAATGGTATAAGCAAGTAATGGTCTACCATTTACTGGATAATATACTTTGTTATATCCTAGCCCCATTCTCGAGCCAGATCCTGCTGCCGCAATTACTACTGAATAGTTCATAAATTAGAAATGGAATACTCCATAAGAAATTAAACACATAATTGTACATGCTAGGAATACACCAATCAAAATAGATAAGCTAGCTTTCTTTAAATCCATATCAAATACAGACGCTACTAGACTACCAGTCCAAGCACCAGTACCTGGTAAAGGAACACCAACAAATAGCGCAAGACCAAAGAACCCATATTTATCAATTTGTGGCTTATTCTTTTCTGCCTTTCTCATAATTTTGTTCGCTAAACCTTGCATATTATGATTAGCTAACCAATGCAAAAACTTTTTAATAAAGAAAAGAATAAAAGGAATTGGTAATATATTTCCTAACACACTATAGAAAATTGCTTCCCACATTGGTAGATTCAATAATCTTGCGACAACAATTCCACCACGAAGCTCAATTAACGGTAACATACTTACAATAAAAACTGACAATTGGGCGGAAATATACTTTCCAATTGTAGACATAAACCAAGTAATAAAAGAATTCATATAATAACAAGTCACTCCTTAACGAACTAAATTTTACCCTATACCCTATCTATCATCAACATTTTTCAAAAAAATTAAAAAAAGTGTTGACACGTATCATTTCTTTTGAGATAATCTATAAGCATTCGGTAAAAGTTGGGCCTGTAGCTCAGGTGGTTAGAGCGCACCCCTGATAAGGGTGAGGTCGTTGGTTCAAGTCCATTCAGGCCCACCAATGTTTCTTACCGAATCGATATAACTGATGGGGTTTTAGCTCAGCTGGGAGAGCACCTGCTTTGCAAGCAGGGGGTCAGGAGTTCGATCCTCCTAAGCTCCACCATC
>CAVIQY010000004.1:0-58619 GCA_963645035.1 bacterium
GTAACCGCTTTCATCATTTTTGTTTTATAATGATGTTAGTTATTTTTGTGAGGAGAATAAAATTACATGAGTGTAGCAAAAGAGAATTATGATCGTTGGATGAGTAATCCAAATTTAAATGATGCTTTACGCAAGGAAATGGAAGGCATGAATGAAGAAGCGATTAATGATGCTTTCTATACAAATATTGAATTTGGTACAGCTGGTATGCGTGGCGTAATGGGAGCTGGTACAAACAGAATCAATATTCATACAATCCGTAAAGCAACAAAAGGATTTGCAGAATACATTAAAGAAAATGGCAAAGAAGCGATGGAAAGAGGCATTGCGATTGGATATGATAATCGTCATCACTCTAGAGAATTTGCTTTTGATTCCGCAAATGTATTAGCTAGTAATGGTATTAGAGTGTATGTATTTGATAGTTTAAGACCAACACCAGAACTATCTTTCTTAACTAGATATAAGAAATGTTTTGGTGGCATTATGATTACAGCATCTCATAATCCAGGTAAATACAATGGATATAAACTATATGATGAAAAGGGATGCCAACTTGTTCCTCATCTTGCAGATGCTGTTACTGCTAAAGTAAATGCTGTTGAAGATGAATTAGGTGTAACTGCTGAAGTAAGTGAAGAAAATAAGAGCTTAATTGAAGTTGTTGGTGAAGAAGTAGATAAAGAATATTACAAAGCAGTAGAATCCATTCAATTAAATCCAGATGTAAATCGTGATTTAATCAAGATTGTATTCTCACCAGAACATGGTACAAGTAATGTTCCAGTTCGTTCTATCTTAGGAGAATGTGGATATCATGTAACACCAGTACTTGAACAATGTGATCCTGATCCAGATTTCTCTAATACACCAACACCTAACCCAGAACAACCTGGTGCTTATGAATTAGCTGTAAAATATGCTGAAAAAGAAGATGCAGATATCATCTTAGTATGTGATCCTGACGCTGATAGAATGGGTGTAGGGGTTAAGAGCGATAAAGGATATACAATTTTAACAGGTAACCAAAGTGGTGCTGTATTAATTGAATATATCTTATCTACATTAAAAGAAAAGAATCTTATGCCAGAAAATCCAGTAATGTTTAATACTGTTGTAACAAGTGATTTAGGCGAAAAGATTGCGAAGAAATATGGTGTAGAAACAGAAAAGACACTAACAGGATTTAAATTTATTGGTGAAAAAGTTGCAAAATACGAAGTTTCTCATGAAAAGAATTATGTATTTGGCTATGAAGAATCTTATGGTTCATTAATTAAACCATTTGTAAGAGATAAAGATGCACAACAAGCTTGCTTAATGTTAGCTGAAGCTGCTTGTTACTATGCTGAAAAAGGTAAGACACTATGTGATGTCTTAGAAGATTGCTATAAGGAACATGGTTATTACAACGAATCACAAACTTCAATTACATTAGAAGGAATGAGTGGTGCGGCTAAGATTAAAGAAATCATGACTCGCTTAAGAACAGAAAAACTTCAAGATATTAATGGAGTAAAAGTAGTTCGTTACCAAGACTTCGATACAGCTGAGGAAGGTGTAGGAGATGAAGTTAAACCATTAACAGGATTTACAAAATCAAATGTATTAAAGTATTTCTTAGAAGATGGTTCTTGGATAGCTGTTAGACCTAGTGGTACAGAACCTAAGATTAAAATCTATTACTGTATCAAAGGAACAAGTAGTGAAGATGCTTTAAATAAAGCAAAGAAATACGAAGAAGAAATGAAAAAGCTAACTGCTTAAAAATCAAAAATTGAAAAGAGACTTGTAAAAAACACAAGCCTCTTTTGTGCTGTTTCATGTAGAATATGTAGGGAAAGGAATTTTATTTCATGTTTACAAATAAAGAAGAATTCAAAGAGGCATTTAAAACAAAATTAATTGAAACTTATGGGACAACAGTAGAATTAACTCACCCAACAGAAAGATATATGGTTCTTGGTGAGATGACGAGAGACTATGCGAGTGTCAATTGGAAAGATACGAAAGTTGCGGTTAATAGCCAAGAAGCGAAACAAGTATATTATTTCTCAATGGAATTTTTACTTGGTAAGAGCTTAACAAGTAATCTAAAGAACTTAGGCATCTATGACATGGTATTTGATGGCTTAAAAGAATTAGGTATCGATTATCAAGACTTAGCAGATATCGAATGTGATGCAGGACTAGGTAATGGTGGCTTAGGAAGACTTGCAGCTTGTTTTATGGACAGTGCAGCTTCATTAAAATATCCAATCAATGGTAACTGTATCCGTTATCAATATGGTTTATTTAGACAAAAGATTGATGAAGAAGGTAACCAAGTAGAAGTACCTGATATGTGGTTAAAGATTGGTAATGCTTGGGAAATTAGAAAACCAAAACATGCGGTAGATGTTAAATTCTATGGAAATGTAGAAATGCATGCGGATGAAGATGGTACATTACATTTTGAACATGTAAATGCAGAACATATTTTGGCAGTACCATATGATATGCCTATGATTGGTGCAAACACAAAGATGACAAATACTTTGCGTTTATGGTCTGCAGAACCAGCAGATAGTGCTCCAGTAGGAAATGACTTTAGAAAATATCTAGCTAATGTAAGTGAAATTTGCTTAAATGTTTATCCTGATGATTCTACACAAGAAGGCAAATTCTTAAGATTAAAACAACAATATTTCTTTGTATGTGCAGGAATTAATTCCATTATTAAATCTCATATGAAGAAATATGGTACTTTAGAAAACTTAGGTGAAAAAGTATCCATTCAATTAAATGATACACACCCAGTACTTGTTATTCCTGAACTCATGAGAGTATTAATGGATGATTATGAATATACATGGGAAGAAGCACAAAATATTACCTTACATACTGTTTCTTATACAAACCATACAGTTATGCAAGAAGCTTTAGAAACATGGCCTATTGATTACGTAAGAAGATTACTTCCTCGTATCTATATGATTATTGAAGAAATTGATAATCGTATTGCGACATATATTTCTAGACAATATCCAGATAAATATTACATGGTAGGTAGAGTACGTCCTATCCAAAATGGTGTTGTCCATATGGCTAGACTTGCAGTGTTATATAGCCACAGTGTAAATGGTGTTGCGGAAATTCACTCTGAAATCTTAAAGAACGATTTATTCAGAGACTATTACCGTATTTGGCCAGAACGTTTTTCTAATAAAACAAATGGTATTACACCACGTCGTTGGTTCTTATATGCTAATCCTGAATTAACAGGTTTAATTGATCAACGTATTGGAACAAGCTATCATACAAATTTCAATGATTTAAATAATTTATTGAATTATGTAGATGATGAACAAACACAAAGAGAATTCTTAGAAGTAAAAGCGAAGAGAAAAGAAATCTTAGCGGATTATATTGAAAAACAAACAGGTATCGTTGTTGATCCTACTTCTATTTTTGATGTACAAGCAAAGAGACTACATGCTTATAAGAGACAATTCTTAGATGCATTACATATTATTTACTTATATCAAAAGATTAAGAGTGATCCTTCATTCACAATGACACCTCATACATATATCTTTGCGGCTAAAGCAGCACCTTCTTATGTATTTGCTAAGAAAGTAATTAAGCTCATTAACCGTATGAGTATGGTCATCAATAATGATCCAGATGTAAGAGGAATGATTAAAGTTGTATTCTTACCTAACTATTGTGTAAGTATGTCTGAAATTATGATGTGTGGTGCCGATGTTAGTGAACAAATTAGTACTGCTGGTAAAGAAGCGAGTGGTACAGGTAATATGAAGTTCATGATGAATGGTGCAATTACTTTAGGTACATTAGATGGAGCGACAGTAGAAATTGACCGTTTAGTTGGTAGAGAAAATGATGTTATCTTTGGTTTAACAGTAGATGATATCCCTAGCTTCCGTGATAACTATCGTGCATGGGATTATTACATGAATGATTGGCGTATTAATCATGCGATGAATTCTTTAATTGATGGTACATGGGGAGATGACTTTAGAGTAATTTATGATGAAATCCTAACAAAGAATGATGAATTCTTAGTTCTAGCAGATTTTGATTCTTATGTACAAGCACAAGAAGAAATCGAAAGAAGATACGCAGATAAGAATGCATGGGCTAAAACATGCTTAATTAATATCGCTAAGTCATGGTATTTCTCTAGCGATAGAACAATTCGCCAATATGCAGAAGATATTTGGCACATTCAACCAATAGACATAGAGTGAGGAAATTATGCCTTCTATAAAAGCGTATATAGATGATTTCAATCTAATGACGGTATCCATACCTAGAAGCTTTTTTGGTGGGGAAACTTTTGGGTTTTATGTTTTAAATGACAAGGATGATCTTATTCCTTGTTCGGTAAAAGAAAGAAAAGAGTATGAACAATTACTTGTTTATACTCTTACAATTGAAAAGAAATTTCGTGTTGGAGAACGATATGCTCTAAGAGAGTTTCATGGTCAAACCATACCTTTAGAGTATCGTTTTATTACGCACAAAAAGGAATTTAATGATTTATTTGCGTATGATAAAGAAGATTTAGGTAGCTTTTATCATAAGAATTATACTGATTTTGCGGTGTGGGCACCTACTGCTAGTTCTGTTATTTTAAAGCTTTATAAAGATAAATCTGAAGCATATGAGATGACTAGAAGCGAAAAAGGTGTATATCGTATACGCGTTGAACAAGATTTAAGTGGTGTTGAATATACGTATCTAGTCGAAAGAAATGGTATTGTTGTCGAAACAGTTGATCCTTATGGCCTAAGCAGTAATGCGAATGGTAGACATAGTGCTGTAATTGATACAAGTAAAATTACTTCTATTACAGATAATGCTAAGCTTCCACCTTTCGAAAACTATTGTGATGCGATCATCTATGAATGTAATGTAAGAGATATTTCTAGTATTAAAACTTCTAGTGTAGAAAATACAAGTAAATATCTTGGGGCATGTGAAAAAGGTACTACTTATAATAACTATCCAACAGGAATAGATTATATTGAAGCCCTTGGCATAACACATATTCAATTACAACCAGTATTAGATTACGCAACAGTAGATGAGTTACATCCTAAGACAAACTATAACTGGGGCTATGACTCAGCACAATGTATTGCACTAGAAGGATCATATGCGTCTAATCCAAATGATCCATATAGTCGCATGATTGAATTTAAGAATCTAGTTAAGGCATATCATGAACGCGGTATTAGAGTGAATTTAGATATTGTCTATAATCATATGTATGATACAAATAAAAATCCTTTAGAAAATGTTGTGCCATATTACTATTTTAGATATGGGAATAGAGGTTTTCTAAGCAATGGTTCCTATTGTGGTAATGATATTGAATCTAAACAACCAATGACAAGACACTTATTTGTCTATGCCTTAAAAACATTAGTTCGTTTATATAACGTAGATGGATATCGTTTTGATTTGATGGGGATTTTAGATGTGGATACGATGAATCTAATTGAAACATCTTTAAGAAAAATGAAGAAAGATATCATGATTTATGGTGAAGGATGGGATTTACCTACAGCTTTAGAACCAGAAGAAAAAGCAAGGATTTTCAATCAATTTAAGATGCCTAATATTGGCCATTTTAATGATACATTCCGCGATGAATTAAGAGGTTGTAATGGAGATTACGCATCTCAAAATAAGGGCTATTTAACAGGTGATTTAAGTAAAGCCTTTATTGCATGTAGTTGTTTATCTGGGAATACATTAAGTGATCCTTATTATTTACGCTTTGATTCGCCAACAAAATCAGTTAATGCGATAGAAACACATGATAACTTAACGTGTTGGGATAAGATGCATGCATGTTGTTCAGAAGAAAATGGTGGTATCCGTATTAAGAGACAATGTATGATGATTGCTTGTTCATTATTTGCACAAGGTATTCCATTTTTACATGCAGGGATTGAGTTCTGTGGCACAAAAAATAATATCAATGATTCTTATAATGCAGGAGATGATGTGAATGGTATGCATTATGAGAGATTAGATAAATATGATGATGTGTTAGCTTATACAAAGAAATGTATTGCCTTAAGAAAAAATCATTCTTGTTTAAGACTTAGAACAAAAGCAGAAATTGATCAAAGAGTTCATTTTGAAATTAGAGATGAAGGAATTGTGTTCTATGAGATTTATGGTGAGAATGAAACATTAAAAATTATCATCAATCCTTCCTTACAACATCATACATATGAGTTAGATGGGGAATGGGAAATGATATTTGATAGTAATGGAAACGCACTAGAAGGAACATATTCTAGCGTACAGTTACCTTTATGCAGTATCATTGTATTAAAGAAAAGGTAGGTAATCCTATATGAAGAAACTACTCATTACATTATTGAGTGTATGTACAATATTTAGTACAGTACCAATTTATGCAGATTCTGATCCAGAAAATAAAGAATTTACGAAATATATGGATCAAGAATTTGTGGATACATTAGAGTCTGATTATTTGACAATGCATTATTCTGTAAAAGACTATGAATCTTATGGTATTAAAAAGCCAGAAAGAACACTTGGTTCAGCTACTTTAGCAAGTTACAGTGATGCGGTAAAAACAAATACAGAAGCACTAAATAAACTAAAAGCTTTTGACTATAGTACATTGTCTGTTAACCAACAACATGACTACGATACGTATAAGAAAGCTTTAGAAGATGGCATTGCATTAAATAGTTATCCATTATTTGATTTCTTATTTAATCCATATACTGGTATTTTAGATACAATCGTTACAAATTTAACGGAATTTTCTTTCTATACAAAAGAAGATTTTGATGATTATTTAGAAGTATTAAGCAGTGTTAGTGATTATTTTGATGAAGCCATTGAATTAACAAAATATCAAGCACAAAATGGTTATTTTTTAAGTGATAATTTATTAGATGAAGCAGAAAAGTGGATTGAAGATTTTGCGGCGAAAAAAGAAGATAGTGCATTAATTTGTGTGTTCGATGAAAGTGTTGACGCATTTAGTGGTTTAACAGATGCGGAAAAAGAATCATATAAAGCAAAAAATAAAGAGATTGTATTAAATAGTGTGATTCCTGCATATGAAAACGCTTCTGTAGAATTAGAAAAATTAAGAGGAAGTGCTAAATATGAAGGATCACTCGCAAACTATCCTAATGGGAAAGAATATTACCAAGCTTTAGTTTCTAGTAAAACAAGTACAAATGAAACAGTAGAAGAGTTAGTAAGTGATTGCGAAGCTTATATGGATTCTTTAGTGAATCTATATGCTGTTTTATATTTATTAAATGGCGATATTGACACAGAATATACAAACGCTGATTTCTCGGTTGGTGATGCGGAAGAAACGTTAGAATTCTTAAAAAATAACATATCTGAATATCCAACAGGACCAAGTGTTACTTATAAATGTTCTTATTTAGATGAAAGTGTAGCGAATGATTCAGTTGTGGCATATTATATGACACCTACAATTGATGATTATACAAATAACGTTGTTCGCATTAATGGTGAAGTTGTTGCGGAAGATGCAGAACAACTTTTTGGGACATTAGCTCATGAAGGCTATCCTGGTCACTTATACCAAACAACTTGGTACTACGCAACTAATCCACATCCTTTAAGAACGGTAGTAACTTTACTAGGTTATGTAGAAGGTTGGGCAATGTATGCCGAATGTGATGAATTCTTAAATAGCACTGCAGTATCTTATGAAGTTGGACAATATGCATTTATTAATACAGCTTTAGGATATGTTGTTAACGCATATGCAGATTTAGGTGTAAATGGTCTAGGTTGGACATTAGATGACTTAAAAGAAAAAGTAGATGCAATAGGACTAAATGGAGATGCAATGGCTGAATCTCTATATGAATATGTTATTGAAAAACCAGGACTCATTCTTCCTTATGGTATTGGCCTAATGAAGATACAAGAGTTAAGAGGCATGACTGCTAGTGCTCTTGATGAAAAATTCAATGAGACTACATTTGATTCAATCATATTAACTTATGGTCCTAGACCTTTTGAAACAGTACAAAAAGATGTAGAAGATTTCATTAAATTAAAAGGCTTTGAAGTGCCTACAGAATATGATGCAATGTATGACTATGTGAATACATTAGTTGACCAAATTCCTTCAACAGATGATCCAAATTATATTGATCCAACAATACCTGAAGATAAGAAGTTGGATTGGGTACCATTCGCTGTTGGTGGAGGTATTGTCGTAGTTGTAGGTTTAATTGGATTTATTATTTACTTAAAGAAAAAAGAAGGTGAATAATCTTGGTACAGAATCATTGGACAAGTTTTCTTCATGAAGAGTTTGAACAACCTTATTTCAAAGAATTATCAAAGAAGATTCATGAAGCATATGCAACAAAACAGATTTATCCTCCAAAGGAGCTCGTTTTTAGTGCGTTTGAACAAACTGACTATGAAGATATCAAAGTCGTTATTCTTGGACAAGATCCTTATCATCAAAAAGGACAAGCACATGGTATGTGTTTTTCCGTGAATCCTGGAGTAAAAATACCACCTAGTTTAATGAATATTTATAAAGAACTAGGAAATGAATTTGGTTGTTATATGCCAAATAATGGATATTTAATGCCTTGGGCTAAACAAGGAGTATTTTTACTCAATACAATTTTAACTGTAGAAGATTCTCATCCTTTATCTCATGCAGGTATTGGATGGGAGGCTTTTACCGATAAAACCATCATGCATATAAATGAAAGAAAAGAACCAGTTGTATTTTTACTATGGGGAAGAAATGCGAGAAATAAAGCTAAACTCATTGATTCATCAAGACATTTAGTTTTAGAAGCAGCGCATCCTTCGCCACTTAGTGCATACAATGGTTTTTTTGGTTGTGGGCATTTTAAAACAGCAAATGATTTCTTGTGTATGCATGATAAAAAAATTATTGATTGGCAGATACCAAATCTATAGTCATTTGATCAAAATAGGGTTATAATGAAAGCGTATTCAGATCGCACACAAATAGGAGGATAATTTTCATGAGATCAAATAATATGGTCGCTATGATTCTTGCGGGTGGGAGGGGCACTCGACTTTTCGATTTAACGAAAAAAGTAGCGAAACCAGCGGTTCACTTCGGTGGCAAATACCGCATAATCGATTTCCCTCTAAGTAATTGCGCTAACTCAGGTATTTCTACAGTTGGCGTGTTAACACAATATGAATCTATATTGTTAAATGCATATGTTGCTAAAGAATCCAATTGGGGATTAGATGTAACAGATGGTGGTGTTTATGTATTAACACCACGTGAAAAAGATCAAAGTGGTCTAGATGTTTATAAAGGTACAGCAGATGCGATTACCCAAAACATTGATTTTTTAGATGGCATTGATCCAGAATATATTTTGATTTTATCTGGTGACCACATCTATAAGATGGATTATGACAAGATGCTTGAATATCACAAAGCAAATAACGCTGATGCGACAATTGCTGTATTAGAAGTTCCTCTAAAAGAAGCTAGTCGTTTCGGTATTATGAACACAAACGAAGAAGATAAGATTGTGGCTTTTGAAGAAAAACCAGCTAAACCTAAGAGCAACTTAGCTAGTATGGGTATTTACATCTTTAACTACAAGACATTAAGAAAATACTTAATGGCTGACTTAAAGAAAGCAGATAGTAACCATGACTTTGGTAAAGATATTATTCCTGCATTCTTAAATGATGATAAGAGATTATTTGCTTATCGCTTTAAGGGATATTGGAAAGATGTAGGAACAATTGATTCATTATGGGAAGCAAATATGGACTTGCTAGAAGATGATGAATTAGACTTATCTGATCAAAGTTGGAAGATTTATACAGAAAACAAGAATGCTGTTCCTCAATATATCGGTAGTGAAGCAAGTGTAGAAAACTGCTATATCACACAAGGTGTTAAAGTTTTAGGCGATGTTAATCACTCTATCCTTGGTTCAAACTGCACAATTGGTAAAGGTGCTAAAGTTACAGATAGTGTAATTATGCCTGGCGCTAAGATTGGTGAAGGTGCTGTCGTAACACGTTGTATTGTTGCGGATAATGTTGAACTTGGAGCAGGAGTAAAAGTTGGCGATAAGGATAGCGAACATATTTTACTTGTTGCTAAGAATATGAAATAGGGGAGAATGTTATGAATGTACTAGGAATTGTCAACTTTGAAGATGATAGTGTAAAAATTGATGGTCTAGGAGATTATAGACCAGTACCAGCAATTTCCTTTATGGGAAGATATCGTATTATTGATGTGATTCTAAGCAATATGACAAATAGTGGCATTGATAATGTTCAAGTATATTGTAAAGAAAAACCACGTAACTTATTTGATCACTTAGGTGATGGTGGTATGTATAATATCAATTCTAAACGTGGTAAGATGCGTATCTTATATGGTGAAAAACCATTTAGCTCACCTGTATATAATACAGATGTAGCAAACTTCTTATTAAATCTACAATATATAGAAGAAGATACAAATCCATATGTATTAGTAGCACCAAGTTATTTCGTATATAACTTTGATTTTAATGAAGCATTTAAAGCTCATACAGAATCTGGTGCAGATATTACTGTTTTATATACATCTACAAATGATGCGAAAACAAGATTCTTAAGTTGTGATGTCATCACAATGGATAAAGAAAAGAGAATTACTGCATTTGAAAAGAATCGTGGTAAGAGTAAGAGTAGACAAGTTTCTATGGAAGCTTATATTCTTTCTAAATCATTATTTGTGCAATTAATTAAACAAGCTGCGAATATTTCTTCACTATATTGGTTTAAAGATATTCTACATGATCAAGTAGAAGAACTTGTGATTAAGGGATATGGTGTAAGAGGATATGTGTCATGTATTGATTCTTTATCTGAATACTTTAGAACAGGTATGGAATTAAAGAATCCTAATAATGCAGAATTATTATTTAAGGAAGATCGCCCTATTTATACACAAACAAATGATTCTAGTCCTACAAGATATACAAGTGATGCGGATGTAAAAGATAGTGTTATCGCGAATGGCTGCTTAATTGAAGGTACAGTAGAAGGATCAATTATTGGACGTAATGTCACAATTAAAGAAGGTGCAGTAGTTAAAAATTCTATTATTATGACAGATGCTGTAATTGATAAAGATGCGAAACTAGAATATGTAGTCGTAGATAAATATGCGATTGTACATCATATTAAGAAACTCGTTGGTACAGAAACAACACCAGTATATGTAAAACGTAGAGATAGAATCTAGAGGTGTATATGAGAAGATCAATTCTATTTGTTGCAGGAGAAGGTTTACCCTTCATTAAGACTGGTGGATTAGCAGATGTTATCGGTAGTCTTCCTAAATCACTATGTGATAGAGGACATGATGTACGTGTTGTTTTACCACTATATAAGAAGATTATTGAAAAACATTATGATAGATTAACTCGTCTTGGTACGATTGAAGTTACTTCAGGATGGATTACACAACCAGCTACATATTATATGTGCGATGTAAATGGTGTAATTTATTACTTTGTAGAACATCAAGGATACTTTGAACGTGATGGACTATATGGCTATAACGATGATGGTGAAAGATTCGCATTCTTCCAAAAAGCTGTATTAGAACTAATTCGATTTGTGGATTGGTGGCCTAATATCATTCATGAAAATGATTGGCAAACAGGTATGTTACCTCTAATGTGCCATGCATTATATGCGGATGATTATCGTTATCAAAACATCAAGCATGTGTATACAATTCATAACCTAGCTTTCCAAGGAAACTTTGGTAAAGATATGTTAGCTAGTTGTTTAGGATTAGACGACTACTACTATGAAAATGGTTCTGTTCGCTTCGATGATGGCATTAGCTTCATGAAAGCAGCGATTGTCTATGCAGATAAGATTACAACCGTTTCTCCAACATATTCTGCTGAAATTTTAACAGAAACATATGGTGAGAGAATGGACGCAATACTTCGTTATAGAAGAGAAGACTTATGGGGTATTGTGAATGGTATTGATGTTAATACTTGGAATGCTAGTACTGATCCTCTTCTAGCTTATAACTTTGATGAGACAAACGTATTTGAAGGTAAGAGAGAAAATAAACTAGCTCTACAAAAAGAACTAGGATTAGAAGAAAATGGTGAAGTTTGCTTAGTAGGTATTGTATCAAGACTAACAAATCAAAAAGGTGTATATCTCATCACTGAAAAAATGACAGAAATGATGGATCAAGGTATTCAATTCGTTATTTTAGGTACTGGAGAGAACGCTGCTGAGAATGCATTTAAGTGGTTAGAGAGTGCATATAAAGGAAAAGCTGTTTACTATTGTGGATACAATGAAGAACTAGCTCATAGAATCTATGCAGGATGTGACTTATTCTTAATGCCATCCTTATATGAACCATGTGGTATTGGTCAATTAATCGCAATGCATTATGGCGCATTACCACTCGTTCGTGAAACAGGTGGTCTAAAAGATACAGTTCGACCATATAACCGTTATACAGGTGAAGGTAATGGATTTAGTTTCTATGGATCTTATGCAGGAGATATGATGAATACAATTTACTTTGCATTAGATCAATACAATAACAATAAAGATGGTTGGGCAAGTCTTGTATACCAAGCATTAGAAACAGATGTTAGTTGGAATAAGAGTGCTGAAATTTACGAGCAATTATATTATCAATTAACAAACTGGGATTAATTTATAAATGAAAAGACATATATTCGATTAACTGAGTATATGTCTTTTTTATATTCTTCTGTACTATTGCGTATACCTACTGTATACCTAAATTCTAATGCTTGTATTAGTTCATAAATATTAGGAAATGCCTTTATTTATGGGCTAAATGATAGAAATGCTGGTATTTAAACACATTAAGTAACAATTTAGGTATATTTTTTTGAAACTCGTATACCTAAATTTGTGTACTAGTTATTAATAATCTTAAATGTATAGTATCACTGTAGTGATATAGTCGTAAGTAAGACATACTAGTTTAAATCGTTCTAGATTAGTGAAAATGGAATTTAAGTCGTGAATATAGTAAAAAGTATGGGTTTATCAGGACAAACAAAAGACATTTTTACAAAAAAGTAAAAAGATTATGCATAAAATCGCTCATTTTCATGTTTGTTCTTTTGCTCACATGTTATAATTGATTTGCTATAAGGAGGATAATTCAAATGGCTAAAAAATTAGTTACTGATTTAGATGTAACTGGAAAGAAAGTTATCGTCAGAGTTGACTTTAATGTACCTTTAAAGAGCGGAGAAATCACTGATGATAATCGTATCGTTGCCGCATTACCAACTATCAAATATTTAGTTGAAAAGAAGGCAAAGGTTATCTTATTATCTCATCTTGGTAAGATTGACTACAAAAAGACTGATGAGGAGATTGCAGCTGCTAAGAAAAAGAACAACATGGCACCTGTCGCAAAGAGACTTCAAGAGTATCTAACAGATACTAAAGTTGTATTTGTAGATGCTACTAGAGGTGCAGAACTTGAAAAGGCTGTTAGTGAATTAAAAGATGGTGAAGTTCTATTAATGCAAAACACTCGTTATGAAAAGGGTGAATCTAAGAATGATGAAGAATTAGGCAAATATTGGGCTTCATTAGGAGATTTATATGTTTCAGATGCATTCGGTTCTGTACATAGAGCTCATGCAAGTACTGTAGGTATTCCTTCACATTTACCAAGTGCTGTTGGTTTCTTAATTGAAAAGGAATTAAAGTTCTTAGGTGATGCTGTTGAAAACCCAGTAAGACCATTCGTTGGTATTTTAGGTGGAGCTAAAGTTGCTGACAAGTTAGCGGTTATCTCTAATCTATTAGAAAAATGCGATACTTTAATCATTGGTGGTGGTATGGCTTATACTTTCTTAAAAGCTGAAGGCAAAGAAGTAGGTAAATCACTAGTTGATGATACAAAGTTAGACTACTGTAAAGAAATGATGGAAAAAGCAAACAAGTTAGGCAAGAAGTTATTACTTCCTGTCGATACTGTTGTAGCTAGTGCATTCCCTGATCCAATTGATGGACCAGTTGAAACAGAAGTTGTTTCTAGCGATGCTATTCCATGCGATAAAGAAGGTCTAGATATTGGACCTAAGACAGCTGAATTATTTGCAAACGAAGTTAAGAATGCAAAGACAGTTGTTTGGAATGGACCAATGGGTGTATTTGAAAACCCAACATTAGCTGCTGGTACAAATGCTGTTGCTAAAGCTTTAGCTGAATGTGATGGTACAACAATCATCGGTGGTGGTGATAGTGCTGCTGCTATTAAACAACTTGGTTATGCTGATAAAGTAAGCCACGTTTCTACAGGTGGAGGAGCTTCTCTAGAATTCCTAGAAGGTAAAGGTCTACCTGGCGTTGATATTATCGAGGAGAAATAAGTTAATGAGAAAGCCTATTATTGTCGGCAACTGGAAGATGAACAAGCTTCGTAAAGATGCTGAAGAATTCATGCAAGGAATTGAAGCTCATCTTACTGGTGAAGAAAAAGCAGATTATGGTATTGCTGCACCATTTACATGTGTAGATGTATGTGCTAAGAATGCTAAACATTTAATTGTTGCTGCTGAAAACTGTAATGAAAAAGACAGTGGTGCATTTACTGGTGAAGTAAGTGTTCCTATGCTAGAAGAAATCGGCATTACATATTGCATTATCGGACATTCAGAAAGACGTACATATTACAATGAAACAAATAAAGGTTGTGCTTTAAAAGCTAAACGTTTATTTGCTAGCAATATCGTTCCTATTCTATGTATCGGTGAAACAGAAGCTGAATATGATGCTGGTAAGACAGCTAGTGTTATCGAAGAACAATTAAAAGGTTCTTTAGAAGGTTTAACTGCTGATGAAGTTAGCCGTATGGTTATTGCTTATGAACCAATCTGGGCTATCGGAACAGGTAAATCTGCTGACACAACAATTGCAGAAAATTGCTGCAAACTTGTTCGTGATACAGTAAAAGCACTATATGATGAAACAACTGCTGAAGCAGTTCGTATCCAATATGGTGGAAGCGTTAAGCCAACTAACATTAAAGAATATATGGCTTGTGCTGATATTGATGGTGCCCTAATTGGTGGTGCTAGCTTAAAAGTCGATTCATTCAAAGAAATTATCGACGCTACAAAAGACTGATTCAGAGTTTATACTCTTGAACAGATAAAATGAAAGTAATCAAGGAGGAAAAAGATTACAATGAATTATTTTGCAGATTTAGTTGCAGGTGTTTATGCTCGTGAAGTTATTGACTCTCGTGGAAATCCAACAGTTGAATGTGAAGTAGTAACTGAAGGTGGTGCTGTTGGTCGTGCTATCGTTCCATCAGGTGCTTCTACAGGTGAACGTGAAGCAGTTGAACTTCGTGATGGAGATAAAACTCGTTTCGGTGGACAAGGCGTATTAAAAGCTGTTAAGAACATCAATGAAATCATCGCTCCAAAAGTAGTTGGTATGGAAGTTACTGACCAAGTAGGAATTGATGAAGTTATGTTAGCTCTTGATGGTACAGAATTTAAGAGTGTATTAGGTGCTAACGCAACATTAGCTGTATCTCTTGCAGTAGCTAGAGCAGCAGCTGATTCTTGTGGATTACCTCTATACAAATACTTAGGTGGTCCTAACGCTAAAGTTCTTCCAGTTCCAATGATGAACGTTATGAATGGTGGTAAACATGCTGATTCTGCATCAGACTGCCAAGAATACATGATCATGCCAGTTGGTGCTAAAACATTCCACGAAGCAATTCGTATGGGTGCTGAAGTATTCCACGCTTTAAAGAAAGTATTAAAGAAGTATGGATACAACACTAGTGTTGGTGATGAAGGTGGATATGCTCCTTCTACAATCAAAGGTAACAAAGGACCTCTAGAAACATTAGGTAACGAAGGACCTCTAGCTTTAATGAGCGAAGCTGTTGAAGCTGCTGGTTACAAACTAGGTGATGACATTGCATTCGCTATGGACTCTGCATCAAGTGAATTCTATGATGAAGAAAAGAACAGATATGTTCTAAAACGTTCTGGTGAAGGCGAAAAGACAAGTTCTGAAATGATCGACCTATATGAAAAATGGGTTGAAAAATATCCTATCATCTCTCTTGAAGATGGTTTAGCAGAAAACGATTGGGATGGTTGGAAAGAACTAACAGATCGTTTAGGCGACAAGATTCAATTAGTTGGTGATGACCTATTCGTTACTAACACAACATTCATCCGTAAAGGTATTGAACTAGGTGTTGCTAACTCAGTATTAATCAAACTAAACCAAATCGGTACATTAACAGAAACATTCGATGCTATCGAAATGGCTAAAGAAGCTAAGTATACAGCAGTAGTTTCTCACCGTTCTGGTGAATCTGAAGATACAACAATTGCAGACCTTGTAGTTGGTGTAAACGCAGGACAAATCAAGACTGGTTCTATGAGCCGTACAGACCGTATTGCTAAATACAACCAATTAATGAGAATCGAAGAAGAATTAGGTTCAGCTGCTGAATACAAAGGAAGAAAAGCTTTCTACAACGTAAAGAGCGTTTCTGCTTACGAAAAAGCTGCTCCAGCTAAAAAAGCTACAGCAAAAAAAGCAACAAAAAAGACAACTAAGAAATAAGCTTGTCTAAAAACAAAGTATTAAAAGAGATTGAGGTGTAATAGCTTCAATCTTTTTTTGTAATTGATTCTTTATTTTCAACTTAAACAAACAAATGAATATGTATCTCCCTAATTCGAGACATAATGTGTCTCAAATTGGAAAGAATTATTAGAGGTAGATTATTAATATCAAATAACTATCTATATTTAGCTGTTAGTTTTGTTAGAAGTTTTTTTGGTATTTGTTTTCCATAAGCAACTGAATTACTTTGTAATAAACATCCTTACAGTTGTTTCTCGATACATTTAGACTTGTATTTTACTTATTATAGTGAAAATGTGATTTGAACTAAAATAAAAGCCCAAATCATCTGGGCTTTTACGTTAATTACACATTATTAATAATCCATATAGTTAACGTGTTTCATTATAGTTGATACAGAAATCAATTGCTTCAGCTACATCTTTTACGATGTAGTTTGCTTTTTCTTTTACGACTTCTTTGCCTGATTCCATGGCAAAGCAGAAGTTAGAATAAGGAAACATTTCTGCATCATTTAAGGCATCACCAACTACTGCTATTTCATCTTTTGTATAATGATATTCATTTTGTAGATATTGGATGAATATACCTTTATTTGCTTTCTTGTTACCTAGTTCTATTGTTCGATCACTACTCATTGTCACAAAACATGCATCTTTTACGAGATTTTTAATATCATTATATGCTGCGATTGTTTCTTCTTTATCTTCTTCTCTAAAGATAATAGAGAATTTACCAATGTTACTGGTATCACATTCTTTTAAGTAAGTATCTAGAGGAATGTCTAATACTTTATCAATATGATAGTTATTTTCTATTTCTTTATAGCTTTCAATAATTGGATGAGATAAATCATCAAAGGAACGTGTACAATTTAGATTTAAGATTTGTATATAGTCTGTATCGTATTTATTTTTTACAAAATCATATACTTTATTAATGATATTTACATCTAAGCTATAACGAATAGGGAAGTGTCCATTATCGTATATATCTGCTCCATTAAAACCAGAACAGATTAGATTTGTAAAATGATGATCTTCTAATACTTTTTTACCATAGGAATACATTCTTCCACTAGCCACAAAGAAAGATATATCTGTAGTTCTAAGTTTAGCTAAAGCTATTTCATTTCTTTTAGATAAATGAAATATTGATTCTTGATGGTCTTTAAATAGTGTTCCATCCATGTCACTAACAATTGCTTTAATCATATCTTTATCTCCACCCATTTGCCTTGTCTAAATCGAATTGATAAGAACATAAATCTAGAGAATTGATCACTTAATACACCAAGCCAAATTCCTACAAGACCTAAGTTTAATATACCACCTGCTAAGCTCCATGTGACAAGTGTTCTAATAATTGCGACAGAAATTAGAGAAGCGAATAAACAATATTTCAAATCTCCTGCACCTCTTAAGCAACCTGAGAAGATGATTTGTGAGATTTGGAATAATACAATTACCATAATAAATCTTGTGATTAATACACCCATATCTAAGATATGTGATTCACTAAAGAATAATGTAAATATTGATCTACCAAAGAAATATAAGATAATTGCTAGAATGATTGAAATAAGTAAACCAATCTTTTGACAGATATTTCCATATCGTTTCGCTTTATCTGGATCTTTTTCTCCTAGACTTCTACCAATTAAAGCTACAGCTGCTACTTGCATACCGTCACCTAGTGAGAAAGCTAAAGTTAATAAGTTCATACCAACTTGATGTGCCGCAAAAGCATCTGTTCCTAGTCTTGCCGCGATAATAGAAGTAGTTAAGAAACCTATACGCATTGCGATATTTTCTAGTAATAAGTTAAAACTTAAAGAAACAATACTTCTAAAGGCATCAAGAGATGGTTTAATCTTTTCTTCAATAATATATGGAATAGATAAGAAACAATCTTTTTTGGTGATAGAAAGAATACTCATGATACAAGCAACAACTGTTCCTAGAACTGTTGCGAATGCTGCACCAAACATACCTAATTTAGGGAAGCCTAAGTTGCCGCCAATTAGTAAATAGTTAAAGATGATATTAACTACACTTGAAGTAATATTTGTCGTCATCGCAATCTGTGTATTCCCACAACCTCTTTGTGCTGCATTTATGACTAATGATAAAACGTTGAAGATCATACCAGCTTCAATGACTTTAAAATACGTTACACCAGCAACGTGTGTATCTGCGTTAGAACCACATAGTTCAATAATTTTATCTGCGTTAAGATATGCAATTGTAGAAATAATGATCGCTGAAATAATGACAAATACGATTGCAGTAAATAGTATCTCATTAGCGTTTTTTCTATTCTTTTGCCCAAATCTTCTAGCAGTTAAAGCATTTACCGCAATATTACTAGATAAGAATAATGCTAGGGCAATGAATTTTGGTTGTGTAGTTAAGCCAACCGCCGCAACAGCGAATGTTCCCATACTACTAACCATCATTGTGTCAATCATACTTGCTAATGCAACAAAAAAACTTTCAAGTACAGCAGGCCAAGCCATACGTATTGCTTCTGAAATAAGCGCCTTCGATTCAACATTGTGTAATTTATCCATGAATTTATTATAAAGGGAGACAAAGGGAATTTGTAAGCAAAATGCTCTACACAATATTATTAACTTAATATGTCCTAACTCTTTTAACAAAAGTATGCGATAATCATATTATGAAAAACGAAGAAGACTGTAAAACAATAGACATGCATTGTGATACGCTAATGAAAGCGTACTTTGATCAAAAAGAGGATATTTTTGATTGTCCAGATTATGAATTAGATATAAAAAGAATGATTTCTAGTGGAATGATGGCACAATTTTTTGCAATATTTGTTCCTTCTAAGAGAATCTATGAACGATTTAACAGACAATATATTAGTGATGATGAATATATAGAAAAATGTATATCCATTTTTAATCGTACTGTTGAATTACATAAGGACGTTGTCTCTAAAGCAACTAGTGCTAAAGAGATAGAAGAAAATTACAACAATCATAAAGTAAGTGCTGTATTAACTATGGAAGATGGCGTAGCAGTTCAAGGTGACATGCATAAGCTAGATTACTTTTATGAAAAAGGGGTAAGAGCATTAAGTTTAACTTGGAACTATGAAAATTGCTTTGGATATCCAAATAGTAAAGATCCTGAAATGATGCAAAAAGGATTAAAAGATTTTGGTAAAGAAGCAGTTAAGCATATGCAAGAAATTGGAATGTTAGTCGATGTCAGTCATTTATCAGATGGTGGTTTTGAAGATGTATATCGTTTAAGCAAGGTACCATTTGTTGCGACACATTCTAATGCAAGATTTTTATGTAATCATACTAGAAATATGACAGATGAAATGATTTGTAAATTGCATGAAAAAGGTGGTGTAATGGGAATCAATATTTGTCCTGACTTTTTAGACGATTTCCCAGGAAATAAAAACAGTACGATTGCTAGACTAGCTGACATGATAGAACATGAAAAAGATGTCGCAAGTATTGATGTATGTGCCATTGGTACAGATATAGATGGTACAGAAGGAATATTTGAAATGTCTGGTCCAACAGAATCAAAGAAATTATTTGATGAATTAATACGTAGAGGTTTTTCTACAAGTGATATAGAGAAAATTGCGTATAAAAATATATTGAGAGTAATGAATGAAGCGGGAATTTAAGGAGGAAAACGAAATGAAATACGACTTTACTTCAATTATGGATCGAAAAGGAATGGATTCTATTGCGGTAGAACCAGGAGATATGCTTGGTAAGTTTGAGCTGAAAGAAGGCTTTGATGTTATTCCAATGTGGGTAGCAGATATGAACTTTCCTACTGTACCTACAATTGTAGATGCTTTAGTAAAACGTGCTAGTCATCCAGCATATGGTTATTTTAATAAGAGTGATGCTTATTACAATGCAATTATCAATTGGCATAAGGAAAGAAATGGTGTTACAGGATTAACAAAAGAATGTATTGGTTATGAAAATGGTGTGCTTGGTGGTGTCGCTACAGCATTAAGTGTTTTCTGCTCTAAGGGAGATTCTGTTTTACTTCATTCTCCAACATATATTGGTTTTACACATACTTTATCTAATGCTGGATACAATATCGTTCTAAGTGATATGTATTTAGATGAAAATAATATTTGGCGTATAAACTATGAAGACATGGAAAAGAAGATTGTAGAAAATCATATCCATGCGGCTATCTTCTGTTCTCCTCATAACCCAACAGGAAGAGTATGGGAAAAAGAAGAATTAGAAAAAGTCATGGAAATCTATAAGAAACATGATGTATATGTGATTTCTGATGAAATTTGGTCTGATTTAATTCTTGGTGATCATAAACATATTCCTACACAATCTGTTAGTGAAGATGCTAAAAATAGAACAGTTGCAGTATATGCACCAAGTAAAACATTTAATCTAGCTGGTTTAATTGGTTCATATCATATCGTATATAACGAGTGGATTAGAGATAGAATGAATAAAGAAAGCTCATTATGTCATTATAATTCCATGAATGTTTTATCTATGCATGCATTAATTGGTGGTTATACACCTGAAGGAATGGAATGGGTAGATGAATTAAGACAAGTATTAACAGAAAATATTGAATATGGATATAACTATATCAATGAACATTTTAAAGGTGTTAAACTAAGTAAACCACAAGGTACATATATGCTTTTCTTAGATTGTACAGAATGGTGTAAAGAACATAATAAAACAATTGATGATGTATTAAATACAGCACATAGCTATGGTGTATTATTCCAAGATGGTAGACCATTCCATGGTGAATATGGCATACGTATCAATCTAGCATTACCATTATCAAGAGTAAAAGAAGCGTTTGATCGATTAGATCGATATGTTTTTAATGCGGAATAAGAGTATCCTTTTAGGATACTTTTTTTAACGGAGGACAAGATGAAACCATATTATGTAATAGGACATAAAAATCCTGATAGTGATTGCATTGTATCTGCGATAACTTATGCGGAATTAAAAAAGAAGTTAGGCGTTCCTGCTATTGCATATGCATTAGGAAAAGCAAATCAAGAAACACAATATTTGTTAAAAAAATATGGCTTTAAGCATCCTGAAATCATTCATTCTGCAAAATGTACATTAGCAGAAATAGAAAAAGATGAAGCGATTCTTGTGTCACCTGGTATCACAATGAAAAAAGCATTTGATGCGGTAAGTTCAAGAAAAAATAAAGGTGTATTTGTTACAGATGAAGATTCTAAACTTTTAGGAATTATTTCTATTTCTGACTTAACAAGATTATGGACAGAAGATGAAGAAACATTAAAAGAATACATGAGTCGAACGAAGCTATCAAATATTATTGATGTCTTAGAGGCGAAGGTATATCACTTAGAAGATGATTTTCATTCTAGTGGTTTAATTCATATCATGCCATCGATGTCTGATACGAGAGAAGAATATAAAGATAGTATTGTGATTCTAAGAAATAATCCTGATGTACAACGTTTTGCGATAGATAATGGGGCTAGTTTAGTCATTGTTTCAGGAGAAGATTGGGTAGATAGTGTTACTTTAAATAAAGCAAAAGAAAAACATGTATCTATCATTCATACAACACATACGGTATTAGAGTGTTCTAGACTCATCTATGAATCTATTTCTATTGATGAAGTGACGACACATGATGTGATTTCTTTTAAAGAAAGTGAAACGGTAGAAGAAGTTAGTGATCGTTTAGCGAAAACGAGATTTAGAACTTATCCTGTTTTAAATGAGAATGGACAAGTCATTGCGGCAATTAGTAGATATCATTTATTTCATTATGAGAAAAAGAAATTTATCTTAGTGGATCATAACGAAGAAACTCAAACGGTAAATGATATTGAATATGGTGAGATTGTAGAAATTATTGATCATCACCGTATGGGTGGTGTTGAAACGATGAATCCGATTAATATCATCGAAAAAGCAGTTGGTAGTACAAGTACGATTATCACTGGCTTATATCGACAAAATGGTGTCGAGATTACAAAAGAAATCGCTGGTTTATTATTAGGTGGCCTAATTTCAGATACATTATGTTTACGCTCTCCTACAACAACAGAAGAAGATAAACGTGTTGCGGATTATCTAAGTAAGATTGCTGGTATTTCTGCATCTAGCTTACAAGAAGAATTAATTAATGCGTCAGATTCTATCTTAAAGAAGACAGACCTAGAACTTTTATATGATGATTTTAAAGAATTTAGAATTTCTAGTTCTAGAGTTGCGGTAGGACAAAGCCAATGTAAAGATAGTTCGGAATATTTTAAGATTAAAGATCATTTCTTAAAGTACCTAGAAGAAACAGCTGTATCTCAACATTATGATTTGATTGTGATTATGTTTACTGATCCTGCTGGTTCTGGTTCGTATCTTTTAAGTACAGGCAAAAAAGATTGGGTAATTCGTGAAGGATTCCAAGATGTATTAACGGATGATGGCTTTGCAAAAGGCATAGTTTCGCGAAAAAAACAGGTATTACCAGTCATTATCGATACATTAAATAAGTGATTTATACAATCGCATGGGATTGTAAAAGCGATAACGTTGACTTAGAAGCTAAATTCGATAATACTAATATTACCTTAAAGGAGGTATTTAAAATGAGTGAATTCAATCGTTCAAGTTATTATGATTCAACTGCTGGTACACTTCAGCAATATATAACAAAAGTGTTTACAAAGATGGGTATTGCATTAGGAGTTACAGCACTTGTGGCTTTCTTAGGATATGAGAGTTTAGCAAGTGGGGGCTTCATGTATAAGATGCTAGTGAATATGCCATTTATGATTTGGGTATTATTCTTTGCTCAACTTGGTGCTTGTATTGCATTAAGTGCTGGCTTAACAAGATTTAGTCCTACTACAATATCTGCTTTATTCTATGGATATGCAGTATTAACAGGTATTAACTTCAGTACATTACCATTAGAATTTGGTTTCTCTACTGTATTTACTGGATTCTTATTTGCTGGTGTAATGTTTGCGAGTTGCGCTGTAATTGGTGCTACAACAAATAGAGACTTAACACAATTTAGAACACTATTCTTAGCTGGTTTAATTTCTATGGTACTAGCAAGTATCTTATCTATCTTTATTCCAGTATTAAGAAATAACCTATTATTTAGTTATATTGGTGTTGCTTTATTCTTAGGTATTACAGCATATGATACACAAAAAATTAAAGCATTCTACTATGGTACAAATGAGGGAGAAACAATTCATGAAAATCTTTCTACATTTGCGGCATTCCAACTTTATCTAGATTTCATTAATATCTTCTTATATGTATTAAGAATCTTAGGTAATCGTAGAAATAGTAAATAACAATTTGTAACTAAAGGCTCCTTAAATGGAGCTTTTTTTGTTGGTGGGGTACAATATAAGAAAAAAGACACCCTAATGATTTATATGATAATTCATAGAATAGAGGTGTAATCAATCGTGGGGAGGAAAATGATATGAAGAAAATATTAATCACATTAGCTTGTTTATTATGTTTAACAGGATGCACAAATGGTACAGGAGTAATTGAAACAACAGAAGTAGCGAGTAGTAGTGCAGAACCAGTAGTAGAAGAAGTAGCACAAGACTATCAAGAAGTAGAATTAACAGAATTAAGTGATGTTTATAATAATGGAGAAGGTTTTAATACTTTAAACAAGCAATATGATAAGTTTGCGACAAATGTATTTAAGAATACAGTGAAAGAAAATGAGAATGGTTTAGTATCACCATATTCTTTATATGCAGTTTTATCTGTTTTATCAAATGGTGCTGTAAATAGTGATAAGGCACAAACAAAACAATTACTAGAAAATGTACTAGGAATGACAGTTAATGATATGAATGCATTTTATAGTGAATTAGGAAATGGATTAGATATTTTTAATGCATTATTATTTAATTCGGATTCTGGTGTTTCTATCGATGAAAATGTAAGAAAGACAATCGAAGAATACTATGGTAATGCGATTGAAGAAAGAAGTTTTTCTGATGCGAGTGCAGTAGTAGAGGATGTAAATAATTGGTCTAATGAAAAAACTAGTGGTGCAATTCCTACAATACTTGATGATAGTGACATACAACCTGATACAGTAATGGTATTACTTAACGCATTAAGTGTAGATGGTTTATGGGAATTCCCATTTGAATCTAGCGAAACAGTATTACAAAACTTTACAAATAGTGATCAATCTAACGTAAATGTGAGTATGATGCACCAAACGGTGGATGGTTATTGGGAAACAGATAATGCAAAAGGATTTACAAAAGATGTTCTTTCTAATGGCGGAAGTTATACATTTGTTGGAATTTTACCTGATGAAGATATCGATATAAACGAATTTATTGCCAATATGGATGAAAATACAATTTCAAATATGATGGATAGCTACTTGTATTATGACAATATTGATGAATCTAGTAGAACAGCAGATATCCATATTACAAATTTATCTTTCCCTAAATTTAATTATTCTGTCACAAATGAACTAGATGAACCACTTAAAAATTTAGGATTAAATCCTTTATTCAGTAAAGATACATGCGATTTCTCGTTATTTGGTAGTGAAAATATTGATGTTCAAAAGGTGAAACAAAAAACAAATGTCGAAGTAAATGAAGAAAAAGTGAAAATGTCTGCCGCAACAGTAGCTATTGGTGGACTAGGTAATGCTGGTGCATATAACATTAGAAATATTATTGAACATGATGTCGTATTTGATCGACCATTTATTTATGCACTATATACGACACAATACGATTTTCCGGCTGTAAAACAAACTCTAGTATTTATGGGAGTAGTTAACAACTTTGAAAATGAAACAGAAGTAAACTCTTCAGGACAAAGCATTGGAAAAATATGGATTGATGTAGATAAAATTAATGTGAGATCTACTCCTACAACTAGTGAAGATAATAAAGTAGATACTGTCACAATTGGTCAACAATTAAGTGTATATGAAATTACAGAAAATGAAGGTTATACATGGTATCGCATAGATGAAGATAGATGGATTGCGGATAATGGATCATGGGTGACATATTCTGCAAATTAGGTTGTTTGTCTAAATCATCTTTACATATAATAGTTAAAAAAGGATGAAATATATGAGTAAGCAACCGAATATTTTACTAATCACAACAGATCAACAACGTTATGATACTATCGCTGCACTTGGATATGAACATATGGATACACCTAATTTGGATAAGTTAGTCGAAGAAGGATGCAGTTTTCCATATGCATATTCACCAAATCCCGTATGTATGCCAGCTAGACATAACATTATTACCGGATTATCCGCTAGATATCATGGATTTGATGATAACTACTTTGATGATAATCCTAAAGTGATTCCATATGATTTGCCAACATTTCCACAATTATTATCAGATGTAGGATATGACACAATTGCGGTTGGTAAAATGCATTTTCAACCATATAGAAGACATAATGGCATAACGAAATTAGAACTTATGGATGAAATACCTCGTCACGAACAAGATGATGACTATGCAATGTTTTTAAAAGAACATGGTTATGAAAATATCCAAAGTATTCATGGAGTAAGACATTTGTTGTACATGTTACCGCAAAGATCATTACTTCCTGAAGAATTAAATGGTTCTTCATGGGTTGCGGAAAGAAGTATTTATCATATTAAACAAAATGCAGGAAAAAGACCATTCTTTTTATGGAGTAGCTTTATTGCACCGCATCCTCCATTTGATGTGCCTGATAAATGGGCTGATTTATACAAAGGAAAGAAACTACCGCCATTAAAAGAATCTAAAACACCTTTATCAACACTTGCGGAAGAAAATAAGAATATTGCAGATTATCCAAGTGACGAGTACTTAAGAAGAGCGAGAGAATTATATTACGCGTCTATTTCCTTTGTGGACTTTAATATTGGTAAGATTATTCAACAACTAAAAGATAGTGGTGAATATGATAATACACTGATCATTTTTACAAGTGATCATGGCGAAATGTTAGGGGATTATGGTACATATCAAAAATTCTTGCCATATGATAGTTCTGCTAGAATTCCATTTATTGTTCGCTATCCTAAAGTGTTTAAAGGTGGTGAAATAGATAATCGTTTTGTAGACTTGAATGATATTTTGCCAACAGTACTAGATGTAGCGAATGTTGCTTATCCAAGTCCTGCTATTTTACCTGGCGAATCCATTCTAAAAAAATCAGGATTTAAAGATAGAAGTAAACAATATATTGAACATGCTAGGGGTTCGAGACGTTGGGCTTGTATTCGTAATAAACAATATAAATATACGTATTACTATGGTGGTGGAAAAGAAGAATTATTTGACATGATTCATGATCCTAACGAGAGTGTGAATTTGTTATTTGATTCTCCATCAAAAGAAATACAAACTGTGCGTGACGAATTGCATAGTGCTTTAGTGGAAGAAGAAAAAAGATATGGATTAAAAGGCTATGTAGAAAATAACGAGTTAATTAAATTGGAAGAAATGAAGCCAGTATTTTATCGCGAAAACAATCCTCCAATCTTTCCTAAAGAACAAGATAATCAATTCTTAAGTTTAGAAGAGGAAGTAAAACAAGCTATTGCAAAAGAACCTGTTGTGAAATTATCAGAACTAGATTTAGATTATTTTACAAGTAGTGGTACTTTAGATAAAACAAAGTTAATGAAATAAAACAAAAACAGTTGCTAGAGACTAGTCTAACAACTGTTATTTTATTCCATCGTTATGTTACAAAGCTTCGTTAGATGCCTTATTAAAAGGTGGGGGCTTTCAATGAGGCATCATGTAACAGAAGCTTGCAACTATCATTACGACAATTGCCAATATGAGACATTAAGTTATACATGCATGAATGTCTTTAAGTAGTATATCATCAAGTTTTTAAAATACAATGAAAATTTTAGAAAAAAATTTTAAGAAATGATGAACTAATTTTGTGATGAAGAAGGAATAAACAATATCACTTGAGAATCGATGAATTTAACGTATAGGCAGATTCTATGATAATATTTACAATGAAAAAAGTTAGGAAATTAAATTATGAGTAAAGATGAATTAGTGATAGCAGAAGCGTTAAATGGAATGGTTAGAGTAAGAGCTTGTTGCACAACAGAACTTGTTGAAACAGCACATCTCTTACATAATAGTGCTCCAACGAGTACTGCAGCACTTGGGAGAGTGATGACGATTAATGCCATTATGGCTAGTGACTTAAAAGATGATGAAGCGAAATGCTCCGTTACGATTAATGGTCATGGTCCAATCGGTACAATTATTTCTCAAGCTACGCCAAATGGTAAGGTTAGAGGATTTGTTGGAGATTCTAGTGTTTATCTAGTAAATGAGAAAAATGGAAAACTAGATGTAGGAAAAGCAGTTGGTACGAATGGTTCTTTAACTGTCACAAAAGATTTAGGATTAAAGGAACCTTTTACTGGTGTTGTTGAACTACAAACAGGAGAAATTGGTGATGATTTTGCATACTACTTTGCAATGAGCGAACAGATTCCTTCTGTTGTATCAGTAGGAGTACTTGTAGGGTATGAATGTCATGTTAGAGCTGCAGGAGGTATATTAATTCAAATGTTACCAAATGCGAGTGAAGAAGCGTATGACTATGTTGAAAAGCTAACAAAGGAAATGAAACCTGTATCGAAATATATCGATGAAGGTCTAAGTCCTGAAGAAATTATTCATACATTATTTAATGATGCGAATATTTTAGATAAACGACCATTAGAGTGGTATTGTGATTGTTCAAAAGAACATTTTATACGTGCATTAAGCTTAGTAAGTAAAAATGATATAGAAGAAATGCTTCGTGAAGATCATGGTGCTCATGTGAAATGCCAATATTGTGAAAAAGAATATAACTTTGATGAAGAAGATTTGAAAGAGGTTTTAAATAGACATGTCAACATGGAACATCGGAAAGATATGCATTGAGAATCAAATTGTTGCGGCTCCTTTAGCAGGAATATCCAATCCTGTATATCGAAAGATGTGTCATGATTATGGTGCAGGGTTAGTCGTTAGTGAAATGATTAGTGATAAAGCATTACATTATGAAAATAAAAGAACGAAAGATATGTGTCGAACAGTAGAAGGAGAACATCCAGTATCTTTACAATTATTTGGTGGTGATCCCGATACGATGGCTGAAGCGAGTGAGTATTTAACAACGCATACAGATTGTGACATTATCGATATTAATATGGGATGCCCTGTAACAAAAGTATTAAAAGCTCATGCTGGTTCTTATCTAATGCAAGATGAAGATTTAGCAATGCGCATTGCCAAAGCTGTAGTAGATCATACAAATAAACCTGTTACGGTTAAAATGCGTGCAGGATATGACTTTAATCATATTAATTGTGTGTCTCTTGCAAAAAAATTAGAAAGTGTTGGCGTACAAGCAATTGCGGTTCATGGTAGAACAAAGTCACAAATGTATGAAGGAAAAAGTAATAACGAATATATCCGCATGGTAAAAGATGCAGTATCTATCCCTGTTATTGGCAATGGGGATATTCGTACAGTTAGCGATGCAAAAAGAATGTTACAAGAAACTAGTTGTGATGCCATTATGATTGGTAGAGGATTACTGGGTAAACCATTCTTTCTCAAAGAACTAAAAAGTGCACTAAATAACGAAGAATATATAGAACCTACATTTGAAGAAAGAATAGAATTAGCTAAGGCATATGCACAAGAGCTTTGTGCATATGAAGGTGAATACGTGGGAATGAGAATGATGCGTTCTATGGCTAGTTGGTATATTGCAGGTATGCCTTATTCTGCAGAATTTAAAAATAAGCTATCTTATATAGAAACGTATGATGACATGCATCATATACTAGAAGCGTATAAAGAAAAATTAGAGGAGACGGATGAATGAAAGATACAGCACTATTTTTTGATATAGATGGAACAATACGTAATCCTAAAACAGGGAAAATATCTCAAGCAATATTTGATGAAATCTCTATTTGGCAAAAAGCAGGATATCCTTGTTGTATTTCTACAGGTAGATGTATTGAAAATGCAATGCATCAAGGGATAGAAGTACATCATTGGGATGGCATCATTGCGACAAATGGTCAACAAGTTCAAGGACCTAATGGGGAAATGATCATTGATGGCTATATGAATGATGAACTTGTAGATAAAGTGATTTCTACGGCAAAAAACCTTGGTCAAACATTATATCTCATTGCAGGAAACGAATGGATTCGTGTTGGTGAAATTAACGATGATGTCTTACAAGGACAAGCTTTATTTGGTGGTACGTTACCTGATGAAAAACCATATAAAGATAAGAAAATCATTTATGCGATTGCTTTTGCAAGTGATATGAAAGACTATGAAGAATATGAAAAAGTAGGCTTTAAAGTTGCGGCGACAATGTATCACTATGCCGATGTTGTTTTACCAGGATTTGATAAAGCAAAAGGAATTCATGCCTATATGAAAGAAACAGGTGTAAGTAAATATTATGCATTTGGTGATTCAACGAATGATTTAGAAATGATTCAAGATGCAGATTTAGGTGTTGTAATGCAAAATGGTGATCCAGATATGTTCCAATATGCAGATATCATTGCACCAAGTGTAGAAGAAGATGGTATTGTAAAAGTATTACAAGAATTAAGAAGTAAATGGTAAGAAGGTGAAAACATGAAGATTACAGATTTAAAACTATATATATTAGATGTTCCTTTAATTACTCCATTTAAAACAGCGTTAAGAACGGTAGAATCTGTAAGTGATGTCATTGTTTGCTTAGAAACAGATAGTGGTGAAGTAGGATATGGTGAAGCTCCACCAACAAAAGCAATTACTGGTGAAACAAAAGAAAGTATTATCGCAACATTAGATGGTCCAATCCGTAAAGCGATTGTTGGTCAAGAAGTAGATAACTTAGAACATATTTGCAGTCTATTAGATAAATGTATTGAACATAATACAAGTGCAAAAGCTGCAGCAGATATTGCAATATATGATTTATATGGAAAATTACATCATCAAAGTGTAGCGAAATTATTTGGTGCGAGTAGAAATGAGATTATTACTGATATTACGATTAGTGTGAATGAACCTGAAGAAATGGCTAGTGATGCGATTAAAGCAATTCAAAGAGGATTTAAAACATTAAAAGTAAAAGTTGGTAGTAATCCTGAAAAAGATGTAGATCGATTACTCGCGATTCGTAAAGCAATTGGTAATGACTATACAATTCGTATTGATGCAAACCAAGCGTGGAAACCACTTGAGGCAATTGAACTAATCACAGATATGGAAAATCACGGCATTGGTCTAGAACTTGTAGAACAACCAGTTATCGCAAAAGATTTAGATGGTCTAAAGTATGTTACGATGCATTCTCCTGTCCCTGTAGTTGCCGATGAAGCAGTATTCTCACCAAATGATGCATATATTATTTTTAAGAATGATATTGCCAATATGTGTAATATCAAGCTAATGAAATGCGGTGGTTTACATAATGCTTTAAAGATTGCGGAATATGCAGAAGAATTCCATAAAGAATGTATGTTAGGTTGTATGCTTGAAGCGAAAGTCAGTGTAAATGCAGCTGTACAACTTGCTTGTGCAAAAAGTGTAGTAACTAAAATTGACTTAGATGGCCCATTACTCTGTAGTGAAGATCCAGTGATTGGTGGATGTATTTTAGACGCTCCTTCAATTAGAGTGAATGATGCTCCAGGACTTGGTGTATCAGAAATTATTGGGCTAAAACCTGTTAAATAGTAAATGAAGAATTGAGATAATTATCTTTTGGGTAATGTAAAATCACGTGGTGTTTTGTAAAAATCAACAATAATATTACATGGTGCTAGAAAGCTTAAGGAAAGCATAGATTTTTGGTAGATCTATGCTTTTTATAACGTGATTGTAATCAATTGCAGTGATTTCATCTTTATCATTTGCTAGTTTTGCATTACGAGCATATGCCGCGAAAGCTGCTTTATAGTTGGGGTATCTTCCTGCTACACTTGTGAAGCTCAGTGTTGCCAAAGGGTATTATTTTTATGCTATACTGATTGTACTCTACCTTGAAAGGGGCGTTAAAATTGAGCAATTTGACACATACTAATTCTATGATGAATGAAATCAGAGAATTGTTATTAAATTCGCGTCAGCGTGTGGCGATGCAAGTAAATACTGAATTGTTGTCTACCTACTGGAATGTAGGAAAGATTATTGTTGAGCATGAACAGGAAAATAAAGACCGGGCAGATTATGGAAAGCAGACCCTAAAAGAGATTTCTAAGGAGCTGACAAAAGAATTTGGAAAAGGTTTTTCTGTTTCTAATCTTCAATTTATGCGACGCTTCTATCAGAACTATCAAATTCAACAGACAGTGTCTGTTAAATTGTCATGGTCGCATTACTGTGAGCTGTTGACAATTTCAGACCCGGATAAGCGCAGTTTTTATGAAAAGGAAACTATTAACTCCGGGTGGTCGATACGCGAATTAAAACGGCAAATTTCTACTTCTCTCTATGAACGCTTGTTACTGTCAGAGGGAAAAACGAATAAGGAAACCGTTCTTGCTCTCGCAGAAAAGGGAATTGAAATGTCTACCCCATTAGATATTATCAAAGACCCGTATGTATTTGAATTTTTGGGTGTTCCAGAAAACAAGCCTATGCTTGAAAGTGACCTTGAAAAAGCACTGGTCGCACAAATAGAAAAATTCCTGTTGGAATTAGGACGCGGTTTTATGTTCGTAGGAACGCAACAACGCATTACATTGAACAATACCCACTACTATGTGGATATGGTTTTCTACAATAAAATTCTCCGGGCGTATGTGCTGATTGAATTAAAAACAACCAAACTCACGCCGGAAGCTGCCGGACAGCTTAATATGTATCTGAACTACTATGCTGCAGAGGTGAATGACGAACATGATAATCCACCAATCGGTATTATCCTTTGTACGGATAAAGACAGTATAGCTGCTGAATATGCTCTCGGCGGTCTGTCCAACAATATCTTTGCTTCGCGTTATGTTTCTTATATTCCAAATAAAGAACAGCTAATCGCACAGGTAGAAGCCGTTTTGAATGAATGGCACAATTCGGAAAAAGAATAACAAAAAGAAAAAGCTGTTCTTTTCGGGACAGCTTTTTTCTTTTCGGATAGAAGCTGCGCCCGGATAGAGGGACGGGGCTTTCGTATATAAATGTTGTATATGAAAATAGATAAAATATTTTGCACGAATTTAGTGCATAAATAAGCCTTTTTAATTGAATGAATGAAAGAAAATGACTTGTGAACAAATTAGTTTCATTGACTTTATGTTGGGATAGATAGACAATTGATTTGCAAAATAGTAGGATTTCCAACTAAATGGAGGGCATCATGCAGAATCAAAGCAATTATCTTATTCAAATATCGATTTTATTTCGTAATACGCAGAAGTATTTCGATAAAGTATTAGCACAATATGATATCGGATCAGGACAGTTAATATTCTTGTTTAGTATTTATGAACACGAAGGAATCACCATGCAAGAAGTAACACAAATTGGTGAACTAGATAAAGGTACTACTACAAAAAGTATTCAGAAATTGATTGAACAAGGATATGTACAAAGTCGTATTGATGAAGAAGATCGAAGAGTAAAAAGATTATATACAACAGCTAAAGCTGCAGAAATTATGAATGCTTTATATGAGTATCGTAATGAATGTAGAAGTAAGTTAGCTGAAGATATTGACTTTGATTTGTTTGAAACGATGTTAACAAAAGTATGTGACAATTCTAGAAAGTACTTAGTTCCAGAAGAAACATACGAAAAAATAAAAATAGGCGGCCTACAGAAGTTAACATTATTAGATTACCCTTCAAAGCTCGCGTCTACTGTTTTTACAAGTGGTTGTAGTTTTAAATGCCCATTTTGTCATAACAAAGATTTAGTCTTTGTACCAGAAAACTATTCTTTCTTAGATGTAGAAGATGTTATTAGCTATCTAGAAAAAAGAAAGAAGATATTAGATGGCGTTTGTATTACGGGTGGTGAACCATTATTACAAGAAGGATTACTTTCATTTATTGAAAGAATCAAAGAAATGGGGTATCTCGTAAAACTAGATACGAATGGGAATGATCCTAAGAAACTAAAAGAGATTGTTTCTAGTGGCTTAGTAGATTATGTTGCGATGGATGTAAAAAACAGTAAAGAAAAATATTGTGCAACAGTAGGTTTAAATGAACATGTATTTGATATTAGCCGTATTGAAGAATCGATTTCATTTTTATTAGAAGATACGGTAGATTATGAATTTAGAACAACAGTAGTAAAAGAAATGCATCAAAAAGAAGATTTATTATCTATCGCGTCTTGGATAAAAGGGGCAAAACATTATTATTTACAACAATTTGTGCCTAGTGAAAACGTAATCGAACAAGGATGGTCAGCTTATAACAAAGAAGAAATGGAAGATTTATGTGCTGCGGTACAAGAACTTGTTCCATCTTGCAAGTTACGTGGGGTAAAGGGGGAATAAAAGATGTACAAAGTAATTAAAAGAGACAATTCTGTCGCTAAATTTGATTTAACTAAGATTGAAAATGCTATTGAAAAAGCATTTGCTGCATGTAGCAGACAATGTAATCATGACATTATTGAAGTTCTTGCCTTAAGAGTGACAAGCGATTTTGAACCTAAGATTAAAGACAATTTAATCGGTGTTGAAGAAATCCAAGATTCAGTTGAAAAAATACTAAGTGAATCAGGATATTCTGATGTATCTAAAGCGTATATCCTTTATCGTACACAACATGAAAAATTAAGAAATATTGCAACAACAACATTGGATTATAAAAAACTTGTAGATAATTACTTACAAAGCTTAGATTGGCGTGTAAAAGAAAACTCGACGGTTACTTATTCTGTTGGTGGGTTAATCCTATCAAATAGCGGTGCGATTACGGCAAACTATTGGCTAAGTGAAGTATATGACAAAGAAATTGCGGATGCGCATCGTAATGCGGAAATTCATATCCATGATTTAAGCATGTTAACAGGATATTGTGCTGGCTGGTCATTAAAACAACTAATACAAGAAGGATTAGGTGGTGTTGTAGGAAAGATTACTTCTTCTCCTGCAAAACATTTAAGTACATTATGTAATCAAATGGTTAACTTCTTAGGTATTATGCAAAATGAATGGGCTGGAGCTCAAGCATTCTCTAGTTTTGATACATATTTAGCACCATTTGTTAAAGCAGACAATTTATCTTATGAAGAAGTAAAGCAATGTGTTCAATCCTTTATATATGGTGTAAATACACCAAGTAGATGGGGAACACAAGCACCATTTACAAATGTTACATTAGATTGGACAGTACCAGATGATTTAGCAAATCTAAAAGCTATCGTTGGTGGTAAAGAAATGCCATTTACTTATGCGGATTGTAAAAAAGAAATGGACATGGTCAATAAAGCATTTATTGAAACAATGATTGAAGGCGATGCGAATGGTAGAGGATTCCAATATCCTATTCCTACATATTCCATTACAAAGGATTTTGATTGGAGCGAAACTGAAAATAATAAGCTACTTTTTGAAATGACAGCGAAGTATGGAACACCTTATTTCTCTAACTATGTGAATAGTGATATGAAACCAAGTGATGTTCGTTCTATGTGCTGTAGATTAAGACTTGATTTAAGAGAGTTAAGAAAAAAGAGTGGTGGCTATTTTGGCTCTGGCGAAAGTACAGGATCGATTGGTGTAGTCACAATCAATATGCCTCATATAGCATATTTATCTAAGAATAAAGATGAATTCTATGAACGTTTAGATCGTATTATGGATATTTCAGCTAGAAGCTTAAAAGTAAAAAGAAATGTTGTGTCTAGTTTATTAGATGCTGGTTTATATCCATATACAAAGAGATACTTAGGCACATTTAATAACCATTTTAGTACGATTGGTTTAATCGGTATGAATGAAACTTGTCTAAATGCTTGTTGGATTAAGAGAGATTTAACGCATAAAGAAAGCCAAGAATTTACGGTTGAAGTATTAAATCATATGCGTGAAAGATTATCGGATTATCAAGAAAAATATGGGGATCTATATAACCTTGAAGCTACTCCTGCCGAAAGTACATCTTATCGTTTAGCAAAACATGATAAAGAAAATTATCCTGATATTATTACAGCAAATGAGAATGGAACACCTTACTATACAAATTCTTCTCATTTACCAGTTGGCTTTACAGATGATGTTTTTGCGGCATTAGATATTGAAGATCCTTTCCAAGTTTTATATACTTCAGGAACTGTATTCCATACATTCTTAGGAGAAAGATTGTCAGATTGGCAAAATGCAGCACTACTTGTTCGTAAGATTAGTGAGAATTATAAACTTCCTTACTATACAATTAGTCCTACTTATTCAGTATGCCCAAATGATGGATATATTAGTGGTGAAGTATGGAAATGTCCAAAGTGTGGTTGTGATACAGAAGTATATTCTAGAATTACGGGTTACTATAGACCAGTAAAAAATTGGAATGCTGGTAAAACACAAGAATTTAAAGATCGTAAAACATATAGTGTAGAAGAAAATAAAACACCAGTTGATACTGTACAAGAGATTCATGAAGAAAAGAAACAAATCTTAACAAGTAAAAATGAAGAAAATAAATGCTTGTTATTTACAACAAAGACTTGTCCAAATTGTGCCATGATTAAAAAAGTATTAGAAGATAAAGGTATTGCATATGAACTTGTGGATGCAGAAGAAAATTTAGAATTAAGCAAGAAATATCAAATTAGTTCTGTGCCAACACTCGTTACAGAAGATGGTATTTATGTAAATGCATCAAATATCATGGGCTATATTAGTAAATAAATCATCTTATCGTTTATCTTGAGGTAATGCGTAAAATCACATTACCTTTTCTTTTTGGTGTATTATATAAAACTATCAAGGGGATAGTTATGGATAAAAACAACAAAAGGATGTATGCCTTCGTTTTAATTTCGTTATGTGGCTTAATTGGTAGTTCTGTAGGAGTAGGACTGAATACAGCAGGATTATTTTTCGCGTCTGTATCTTTAGATTTAGGAATTAGTAGAGGATCAATAAGCTTTACTTCAACAATTGTTTCACTTGTTTCAGCATTAACTGCTATGGTATTACCTAAAATATTAAATGCCAAAACATTTAAACCAATTATTTGGATAGGTAGTTTGATGATGGTTGGTGGTACGGCATTACTTGCATTATGCCATACTGCAATATCTCTATACTTCTTTAGTGTTATTCGTGGAATGGGACTTGGATTATTACATTTTGTAATGGTCACATTAGTCTTGAATCGTTGGTTTAAGGCGAAATATGGAATCATTACTAGTTTTGTTTTGTCTTTTAGTGGTATTCCGGGTACCGTATTTTCTAGTTTAATTAGTCGCGTTATCGAAAGCTCAGGATGGCAGGTTGGATATCTAGTTGTGGCATTAATTATGCTTATCTTTAATTTACCAGCGATATTATTACCAATCACTTTATCTCCAAAAGACGCGAACATGAAAGCTTATGGAGAAAAAGAAACTGAGCAAGTAGAAGAAAAGATAATTACTACAGAAGAATTTAGGTATACATTACCTTCATATTTATTCTTATTGGTATTCGCATTACTTGCGTCATGTTTACCATCAGTTACTTCACATATACCAAGTTATGCTTTATCTATTCATTATGATGCAAGTATTAGTGCTTTAACTTTGTCATGTTGTATGGCAATGAATATCTTCTCGAAAATCTTATTTGGATTTTTAAGTGACAAGATTGGTGTGAAATATACCGTATATGTCATGTGTGCACTAAATTTTATTTCGGCATTACTATTACTTAACGCATCAAGTACACTAATCTTATTAGCTGGTTCATTCTTATATGGAACAATCTATGGTGCTACATCTACAGGAAATGTTTTAATCACAAAAGAATTATACAAAGAAAATTATGATCAAGCTTTCCCGTTAATTAATTTCTTAGGCGCAGCATTTATGGCACTTGCGACAGTATTATTTGGTGTTGTATATGATCAGACTGGTTCATATCGTTTGATGTTTAGTATCGTATTAGTATTTCAAGTGATTAATATTATCGCAGTTCATTTTGCCTATGTTGCTAGAAAGAAGGAACTTGTTAAATGAAGTTAAGTTTCAATCAATTTAAACAGATATTTTTAAAGACTATACCAATTATGGTTGGCTATATTGTATTAAGTATTGGCTTTGGTATTTATGCGAAAAATGCTGGAATTAGTTTAATTTATATTATTTTGATGAGTGTATTTGTTTATGCAGGTAGTATGCAATATGTATTAGTTGGATTAATTTCTTCTGGTGTAGGACTACTTACAACCGCAATGACTACATTTATGGTTAACGCAAGACATTTCTTTTATGGCATATCTATGATTGATAAATATGATGGAAAAGATGCTCGTAATCCATACTTGATGTTTTCTTTAACTGATGAAACATACTCTTTAGTTTGTTCTAGTCATATAGAAGGAATAGAGGATAAAACATATTACTTTTATGTGTCTTTATTGAATCAAATTTATTGGATTATAGGTAGTATTCTTGGCTCAGTACTAGGAAGTATATTAACTGTATCTACAGAAGGAATAGATTTTTCGATGACAGCCTTATTTATTACTGTATTTATGGAACAGTGGTTATCACAAAAAAATCATCTACCTGCTATAACAGGTTTAGCTTGTTCTATTCTTTGTTTGATTGTATTTGGTAAATCTAGCTTTTTAATTCCTACGATGATTCTTATTACAATCTGTTTATTAGCACAAAGAAATTTTAAAATGAAAGGAATGAATCATGAGTAATACATCTATATTATTAACGATTGCGGTTTCAGCGATAGTAACATTTTTATTACGATTTCTTCCTTTTATGATATTTAAAGGAAAGAAGACACCAGAAGTCATTCAATACCTAGGTGAAGTATTACCATATTCCATCATGGCAATGTTAGTTGTGTATTGCTTAAAAGATATAGACTTATTACATAGCCCATTTGGTGCAAAAGAAATCATCGCATCTCTAATTACAGCGGTGTCTTATGTTCTAAAAAGAAATACATTATTCTCTGTTGTAGGTGGAACAATCATTTATATGTTGATTTTACAGTTATTTTGATTGAAAAAAGTCAATAATATTGCTAGAATACAGCGTGTGCAATGAAAGAGATAGGATTCAATAGGTCAACTATAGAGAACTTTTGGTTGGTGAAAAAAAGTGTTGGGTTATTGTTTCGACAAAGACTCTGGAGCAATCGGTGATCTCGTTATCGATCATAAATGAGGCGATATATTTTATATCGTAAACCAGGGTGGTACCACGAACAAGCTCTCGTCCCTATGGATAGAGAGCTTTTATATTTGTAGGAGGGAAAAGATATGGATGAAGAAATTCGCGAACATTTAGAAGAACATGCACAAGAATTACACGAAAAAGTTGAAGAAGTAAACGAAAACGTTAAAAAGGCTGTAGATAAAGTAAAAGAAGTAAAACTAAATGACCAACAAATTGCTAGACGTCAAAAGATGGAAGCCTTAAGAGCACAAGGCATTGATCCATTTGGACATGCATTTGCTAGAACACACCGTTCAAGTGATATTAAAAAAGAATTTGGTGACAAGACAGCTGAAGAATTAGAAGCATCTGATTCAGAAGTAAAGATTGCTGGACGTATCATGTCAAAACGTAGAATGGGTAAACTTGGATTTATGCATCTAAAAGATAGAGATGGTAAGATTCAAGTTGTAGTCAATAAACGTATTGTTGGTGATGATGTTTATGAAATTTTTAAACAAAGTGATTTAGGTGATATTGTAGGTATTACAGGTAAAGTAATTAAAACACAAAGTGGTGAATTATCTGTAGAAGCTCATGCGTATGAACACTTAACAAAGGCATTAAGACCATTACCTGAAAAATTCCATGGTTTAACAGATAAAGAAGAAAGATATAGAAGAAGATACTTAGATTTAATCATGAATGATGAATCTATGAAGGTTGCGTTCTTAAGACCACAAGTATTAAGTGCTATTCGTACTTTCTTAGCTGGTAGAGATTTTGTGGAAGTAGAAACACCAGTATTAACAACATTATTAACAGGTGCTAGTGCTAGACCATTTGTTACACACCATAATACACAAAACCTAGATATGTATCTAAGAATCGCTCTAGAATTAAATCTAAAGAGATTACTAGTTGGTGGTATGGAAAATGTTTATGAAATTGGTAGAACATTTAGAAATGAAGGTATGGATCCTCAACATAATCCAGAATTCACATTAATGGAAATCTATCAAGCATATTCTGATTTAAACGGTATGATGGAACTTACAGAAAGCATGTATAAATATATTGCGGATAATGTAAGTCATAAGCGTGAATTTAAGTATTTAGGTCATGACATTACATTAGATGGTGAATGGAAGAGAATTTCTATGGTTGATGCCATCAAGGAACAAACTGGTGTAGATTTCAAACAACAAATGACTCTTGAAGAAGCAACAAAGATTGCTCAAGAACATGGTATTGAAGTAGAACCACACTTTACAGTAGGTCATATTATTAATGCATTCTTTGAAAAATATGTAGAAGAAACATTAATTAATCCTACATTCTTATATGGTCATCCAATCGAGATTTCCCCATTAACAAAAGCTGATCCTGAAGATCCAAGATTTGTTCAAAGATTTGAATTATTCATTTCAGGTCATGAATGTGCAAATGCATATACAGAATTAAATGATCCAATTGATCAATTAAATCGTTTCAAAGACCAACTAAAGGCGAAAGAACTTGGTGATGATGAAGCTAGTGATATCGATATGGATTTCGTAGAAGCACTAGAATATGGTATGCCTCCAGCTGGTGGTATTGGATATGGTGTAGACAGAATGGTTATGTTATTCAGTGAAGCAGAATCTATTCGTGACGTTATCCTATTCCCTACGATGAAAGAAAGAAACAACTAAATTAAGAAAATATTGTAATTTTCAAGAACCTATTTCGATGGGTTCTTTTTTGATAAATGCAATATTCAAACAGTGTAAAGGGATTTATGTATAATTGAAAAAGAGGTGTCACGCATATGAAAATAAAACAACAAAAAGAGATTAAAGCATACTTGATAGAAGAATTTGGAGATAGTTGTGGAAATGCATTATTTGTTAAACAAGAAACAAGATTAAATAATCTTATCGAAAATACAAAAGGCAAAACAAAAAACCAAATGAAAACTCTTGCACAAACTATTCTTCCAAGAATTGCGCTTTATCAAACTCTACTAAAAGATGGATTTTCAAAAGAAGATACTGTTACATATATGCGTAAGTATATGATTGATAGGGTTGCGGCAAAAAAACACGCTTCTACTGAAAAAATGGAGAAAGTGCCAGGCTTTTATTCGATTTATAGTCGCATCTTTTTGATGATTATGCGTACAACAGATTTGCAAGAAAGTACCCAGAAACAGGGTAACGGTTATTATGACATTACAATCACAAAATGTTTATGGCATAGTGCATGTGTAGAAAATGGTTGTGCAGAATTATGTCAACTATTTTGTGATGTTGACGATGTGACCTATGGTGGATGTAAAAAGATTGGTTTTACGCGTACTAAGACTTTAGGCTATGGTGGTGATTGCTGTGATTTCCATTTCTACAAAAAATAATATTTGTACGAATAAAAATAAAAATGGTGCAGATTAATTCTGCACCATCACTATGTTATTGAATACTTACATTCAAACCAATATCATCTGTTGTGACAACTTCAGCTTTTTTATTTTCGTATTTAATTGTGAAGGAATATTCCTTTCCTTCTGAATCTTCGACAACGAAATCATAATCTTTATTTTGGTTTACAGTGACTGTAATATCGTTGTCGTTATGTGAATAATTCACTACATCTGTAGGATATTCTACAATTTCATAATCTCCAATACCTGTTATTGTAATATGTAATACAGCTTTATTTCCACAAGCAACTAAGCTAAATGCAAATGCACAGATAGTAAATAATGTTAATAATCTTCTTTTCATCTATGTTCTCCTTAAAAGCATGTCTATTATAAGATGGCAGCCATTTTTTTACCATATGAAATTAAAAGAAATAAATGACAGAAATTGTATATAATGTTGTGTGACAAAGAGGTGAGGAAGATGAAGAAAGTATTAAATGTATTTTTATCTGTATTCTTATTACTTAGTTTTACAGGATGTACAAATACAAAAAAAGCTGTAAATGGTACAGCGACAATTTTGTATACAAATGATATTCATGGATATATCAACAACAAAATTAAAGATGGGGATAATGAAGTTGATGGTTTATCTTATGCAAATATCAAAGCGTTAAAAGATGATTTGATTAGCCAAGGAGAAAATGTGCTACTAGTAGATGATGGTGACCACGCTCAAGGAACAATCTATAGTGCATATAACAATGGCGAAGAAATGATTAAGTTAATGAATGATGTTGGTTATGATCTTGCGACTCTTGGTAATCATGAGTTTGATTATGGACAATATCAAGCATTTAAACTAATGGATTTAGCAAATTACGATTATGTATCTTGTAATTTCTATAACACTGGAGATGACAGTTTAGTTTTACAACCATATAAAGTCTTAGAAGCAGGAGATTTAAAGATTGCATTTGTTGGTATTACTACACCAGAAACAATTAAAAACTCTACACCTGCATATTTCCAAGATGAAAATGGAAACTATATTTATGGCATTTATTCTGGTACAGATGGACAAGAATTATATAATTCAGTACAAAAGGCAATTGATTCCGCAAAAAAAGAAGCGGATGTTGTAATTGGCTTAGGACATTTAGGGGTTGAACCCGGTTCATCTCCTTATACAAGTTATGAAGTAATTGAAAATACAACAGGATTTGATGCATTTATTGATGGACATTCTCATACAGAAATTGAAGGAGATGTAATCCAAGATAAAGATGGAAATGATGTTGTATTAACCCAAACAAAGTCATATTTATCTTATATTGGTAAGATGAATGTTACGGTTACAGATGGTGAAGTATCCATTACTACAGAATTAATTGATCATTATGATCGTAAAGATGAAACTGTTGCGAAAGAAACAGAAGACTTAGTTTCGGTTGTAGATAAAGAATTAGATCAAAAAATAGCGGATAAGAGTGATGCGTTCTATGTTAATGATCCTGAAACTGGTGAAAGAATCGTTAGAAAGATGGAAACAAACTTAGGTGATCTAATTGCGGACTCTATGTATTGGTATTTTAATGATTATAAAGAGATGGATTGCGATATTGCGGTAATGAATGCTGGTGGTATTAGACAAGACTTCCCAGATGGTATCTATACGTATCGTGATTGCAAGACGTTACAACCATTTGGTAATGTCATCTGTTTAGTAAAAGCTTCAGGTCAAGTGATTAAAGATATGTTAGATTTTAGTGTTCGTACTTTACCTGATGAATCTTCTATTATTCACGTGGCTGGTATGAAATATTCTGTTGATTTAAGTGTAGAACCTACTGCAGAAGTAGATGAAAATGATATCTGGGTAGCAGGACCAACTTCTGGTGAATATCGTGTACATGATATTGAAATCTATAACAAAGAAACAGGAGAATATGAACCAATTGATTTAGAAAAAGAATATACAATTGGTGGTTCTAACTATATGTTAAGAAATGCTGGTGGAGGACTTGCAATGGTTAGTGATGCTGAGCTAGTTCTAGATTATTGTGGTGAAGACTATATGGTATTTGCTCAATACTTAGAAGCATTTAACAATAGTACAATTTCTACAGAAAACTCACCATTACTTCATTATCAAAACTATATGATTGATTATGAAAATATCTATGGTGCTGGAAGAATCGTAATTGAGTAATAAAAAATGGTTTCTCAAGTTTAGTACTTGGGAAACCATTTTAATTAGCTTTGATTATAATAGTTTGTCGTTACGCTTTGTTGGATCAAATTCAAGATCTTCAAGGATATTAATAGACTTTAAAGCTCTTAATCTAGCTCTAATATCAAGTGGTCCTCTTTCTGTAGCGTCTGCAATAGCATTTTCAACTTTGCAAATTTGACCGCCAGCAACTTTATTTAACTCTTCTTCACTTAAAGGTAGTTTAGCTAAGAAAGCTTTTACATCAGCGTGAGTAACTTTTACGCCATGTTCTTCAGCGAATTTTACGATATGAGGAACGTAATCATCATCGCTTTTTGCGTCAACATCTTTAAGTAATTCAACAAGGGCATAATTGATTTTTTCATCTTTTAGAAGTTCTAATAAATTCATAAGTTTTTTCTCCTTATCTCTACTTATATTTTACTATTAATATGCAATTTACGCATTATATTTTTATGAAAGAAACCATATTTTCTTCGCATAAAATAAGCTTTAATGATAGACTTGCGGTCAGGTGATTTTGGTTGACTAAAAGTAAGTTTGGCTTATCTGTTTCGTGATAATGTTTTAAGGCAGTTTCAAGTGTTGCGCCACTATGCATTTTACGAGAAACTAAACGATTTTCTAAATCAATTGGTTCTCCAGTAATAAAGATAGTATAGTCAGCGTAGTCTTTTAGTTTGTACCAAGGTTCTTTACTAAGTAATAAATAATTTCCTTCAATAAGAAGAATATCACTTTGTACATGAATTGCATTTTCTATTGGATCATGAAGGTTACGGTCATAGATTGGCCAATATGTATCTTTTCCTTCTTTAATCGATAAGATATGTTTTTTTAAACTCTCTACATCAAATGTATCTGGTGCACCTTTATGTAGGGCGAGTAAATCATTTGTGTTTTTACGATAATGAGAATTTAGATATACATTTGTATGATGGAAACCATCCATGCCTAATGCTTGTATAGGTGTATAACCATTTTCTTTAGATAATATTTCTAAATAGGTCGCTAAAGTACTTTTACCACAACCTGGTGGAGCGGCTAAGTAAACAATTATTCTTTTGTTTAATTCTTTTTGTAAAGCAGTTAAATGCGCTAAAAGAGGCATAAAAATATCATTAATTGTCTCTTTTGTATAGTTAGCGGTCACTTTTATTCCATTTATTTGTAGTTCCATAACTACTACATTATACAATCAAAAAGGCTAAACAGCTTGTGCATTTTTGTGGTAAAATCACATAGCTATCACTTGTAGCGTATAGAGAAAGGGGTGTTCTATAATGATTAAAGAACTTGCAAAAAGTGTTCGCGAATATAAGAAACCGATGATTTTAACACCGATTTTTGTTATTGGCGAAGTAGTAATGGAAGCAATTATCCCATATACAATAGCTTTATTGGTGAATGAGATTAAAGCAGGATCAGGTATAAATACGATTCTTCACTATGGATATGTTTTACTAGGACTTGCGTTAGCTTCTCTTTTATTTGGTTATCTTGCAGGAAGAACATGTGCGAAAGCATCATGTGGCTTTGCAAAGAACCTAAGACACGATGTTTTTTATAACATACAGGATTTTTCTTTCAGTAATATTGATAAATTTTCTAGTGCTTCATTAGTAACTAGATTAACAACAGACATTCAAAATGTGCAAATGGCGTTCATGATGTTAATTCGTACAGCATTCAGAGCTCCATTAAACTTAATCTTCTCATTTGCTATGGCATATTTTATGGGTGGAAAGATGGCTGTGATTTTCTTAATCATTATTCCAATCTTAGGAATAGGATTATTTACAATTGCTAAAGTCACGATGCCTTTATTTAGAAAAGGTTTCCCTAAGTTTGATGTACTTAATAACTCAATTGAAGAAAACATTAAAGGGATTCGTGTTGTAAAGTCATTTGTTCGTGAAGATTATGAACAAGATAAGTTAAATTATGCGTCTGAAGATATTCGTAAGATCTTTACAAAAGCAGAAAGAATTCTCGCTTTAAATAGTCCATTAATGCAAGCATGTATGTATTGCACAATGTTATTTGTATTGTATTTTGGCTCTAAGACAATTATTACAACAAATGGTGTTGCCTTAGATATTGGACAATTCTCTACATTATTAACTTATAGTTTCCAAATCTTATCTTCATTAATGATGTTATCTATGATTTTCGTTATGATTACATTCTCTGAAGAAAGTGCAGAAAGAATTTGTGAAGTGCTAAAAGAAAAGAGTGATTTAACTTCTAAAGAAAATGCGATTAAAGAAGTTAAAGATGGTTCAATTGATTTTGATCATGTACGTTTCAAATATTCTAAAAACGCTGATAGACCAGTACTTGAAGATATCGACTTACATATTAAGAGTGGTGAAGTTATTGGTATTATTGGTGGAACAGGTGCTGCTAAATCTTCTTTAGTACAACTCATACCTCGTTTATATGATGTAAGTGAAGGAACAGTAAGAGTAGGAAAAGAAGATGTACGTGATTATGACTTAACGGTATTACGTGATTCTGTAGCGATGGTACTACAAAAGAATGTCTTATTCTCTGGAACAATCGCTGAAAATATTCGTTGGGGTAATAAAGAGGCTTCATTAGAGGAAGTAAAACATGTATGTCATTTAGCTTGTGCTGATGAATTTATTGATTTAATGCCTAAAGGATATGATACATACATTGAACAAGGTGGAACAAACGTATCTGGTGGTCAGAAACAAAGATTATGTATTGCTAGAGCATTACTAAAGAAACCTAAGATTTTAATCATGGATGACTCTACTAGTGCTGTAGATACAAAAACAGATGCTTTAATTCGTAAGGCAATGCGTGAATATATTCCTGAAACAACAAAGATTATCATTGCCCAAAGAACTTCTAGTGTTGAAGATGCGGATAGAATCATTGTTATGGATAATGGTCATATTGATGCGATAGGCACAAGTGAAGAATTATTAAAGACAAATAAGATTTATCGTGAAGTTTACCTCTCACAAAATAAACAAGGAATAAATGAGGAGGCACTAGCATGAATAACAAAAAGCAAAATCGTTCAGCTACAATCAAACGCTTGATTAAATTATTATTCTCGTTTTATCCAAAACTATTACCAACAATTATCGTATTAATCTTAATTAATGCTGTAATTAGTTCATTACCATCTGTATTCCAACAAAATATCGTATCGGTATTACAAACTGCTTGGGAAAATGGTACAGGTTGGGATGTAGTAGAACCACAAGTTTTACATTATATTGTAATCTTAGCTTCTTTATATGCAGCTAGTTTACTTGCAGGTATTGTCTATAACCAACTCATGGCTATATTTACCCAAGGAACATTAAGTAAGATTAGAATTAAGCTATTTGATCACATGGAAACATTACCAATTCGTTACTTTGATACACATCAAAGAGGTGATGTGATGTCATATTACACAAACGACGTAGAATCACTAAGACAAATGATTTCTCAAAGTTTCCCACAACTCATGATTTCTGCTATTACACTTACAACAATTCTATGCATCATGTTGTATTACAGCGTATGGATGGCATTAGTCATTATCTTAGGAGCAGTTGTTTCCTTAATTATCACAAAGAGAATTGGTGGTAAATCTTCTCGTTACTTCATGGCTCAGCAAAAGAATGTTGCCCGTACTGAAGGTGTAATCGAAGAAATGATTAATGGTCAAAAAGTCATCAAGGTCTTCAATCATGAACCTGAGACAAAAGAAGAATTTGACCGTGTAAATAACGAATTATATGAATCTGCTTACTTAGCAAATAAATATTCCAATACATTAATGCCTATTTTAAATAACGTATCTTATATTGTTTATGTATTTGTAGCAGTTGCGGGTGGTTTATTTATTGAACTTGGTGTACCAAATGTATCTATTTCTGGTTTACCATTCTCTATTGCAGTAGTTGTACCATTCTTAGGGATGAGTAGACAATTTGCGGGTAATATCCAACAAATCTCACCACAAATTAACTCAATCGTATTAGGTCTAGCTGGTGCAGGACGTGTGTTTGAGTTAATGGATGAAGAAAGTGAAACAGATGATGGATATGTTGAACTTGTTAATGCTAAGAAAGTAAATGGCGAACTTGTTGAATGTGAAGAAAAAACAGGTATCTGGGCTTGGAAACATCCTCATCATGATGGAACATTAACTTATACAGAATTAAAAGGTGATGTACGTTTCAATGGTGTAGATTTTGCCTATAATCCAGATAAACAAATCTTATATGATGTAACGTTATTTGGTAAACCAGGACAAAAGATTGCCTTTGTTGGCGCGACTGGTGCTGGTAAGACAACGATTACAAACTTAATTAATCGTTTCTATGATATTGCGGATGGTAAGATTCGCTATGATGGAATTAATATCAACAAGATTAAGAAATCTTCATTAAGAAAATCATTAGGTATCGTATTACAAGATACAGTGCTTTTCACAGGAACAGTAATGGATAATATTCGTTACGGTAGACTAGACGCAACTGATGCGGAATGTATAGCAGCTGCGAAATTAGCTGGTGCCGATTCCTTTATCAAGCATTTACCTGAAGGATATAACACAATGTTAAATGGTGATGGTTCAAACTTATCCCAAGGACAATGCCAATTATTAGCGATTGCTAGAGCTGCTGTAGCAGATCCTCCTGTAATGATTCTTGATGAGGCAACTTCTTCCATTGATACGCGTACAGAACAAATTGTTCAACAAGGTATGGATGCGTTAATGAATGGAAGAACGGTATTTGTTATCGCACATAGATTATCAACAGTTAAAAATGCAAATGTTATCTTAGTATTAGATCATGGTCATGTTATCGAAAGAGGTACACATGAAGAACTGATTGCCGCAAAAGGACAATATTATCAACTTTATACTGGAGCATTTGAACTAGAATAAGTCAGAATACTGAGTGGTGTAAAACATCATTCAGTATTTTTTTGGAATAATATATAATGTTTACGATGAAAAGTAGAAATCAAACGATTGATATATTAAGAACGATTGGCTTATTTTTAGTGATTGCGGCACATTGTAGTTTCTCTAGTGAATTTTATGAATTTAGAGAATTTGATGTTGTATTACTTGTCTTTTGTTCTGGTGCATCATTTGCACTAAGTAGTTCAAAAGAGTCTTATTGGAATTATGTAAAGAAAAGGTTTAAAAAGCTAATTCTTCCAGTATGGTTATTTTTATGTGTTTTCTTTCCAATACATTATCTAATCGGGCAACCTGTTACCTTAAAAATGATCTTGGCGACATTTTTGTTTACGAGTAGTGGCTTAATGTTTGTTTGGATTTTTAGAGTACTATTTGTAAATGCATTTTGTAATCCATGGATTAAGAAAATTATCGAACATTCTAAATATGTATTTTTATTGGGACTTGGAATGATTTTGATAAATGATGGTTTACATTATCTAGTTTCACAAGTATTAACAGGGGAAGTACTAACGTTATATGAGTATATCGTTTCTTATACTGTAGGTTATGGTGTAATTTCTATGTATGGGATGCACGGCTTTTTTGAATCGGAGAAAAAGAAATGCATTATCGCAATCATGAGTTTTCTTATCTTTATTGGATACTATTTGATGAGTAATGGAAGCTCTTTACAAGTAGCGAAATATCCGCCAATGCTGTATTACATTTCTTATGGCGTGTTTTGGAGTATGATGTTATCTGTTATATGTAATCACATTCATTTAAATGAAAAAGTATATGCTATCATTAAATGGATATCGATTCATAGTATGACAATTTATATGTGGCATATGGTATTCTTCTATCTTTTATATGATGGTGTAATTACAGGTATTTCAGATGGATTTGCAATGTACATATATATTTTAAGTGCTTCCTTAGCTAGTACTAGGATTGCACAAGTTGTGAAAGATAAATGGAGAAAGTAAGATGGATGTAACAATTGTTATACCTACATATAAAAGACCTGATCGAATTCTTAGAGCTGTAGAAAGTGCTTTAAAAGAAACGGTAAAAGAAAAAGAAGTTATCGTTGTGGATGATAATGGAAAAGATACAGAAGCTCAACTCGCTACAGAAAAAGAATTACATACGCTTATTGAAGAAAAGAAAATCACCTATCTAGTGAATGAGAAAAATGGTGGTGGATCTTTTAGTAGAAATAGAGGACTAGAAATCGCTAAAGGAGAATACATTACTTTTCTTGACGATGATGATGAAATTGACGAGACAAAGCTAGATAAGCAAATTAAAAAGCTAGAAGAAAAAGGTGACACATATAGCTGTTGTTATACGGGATATCATAAGATTCTAGAAAATAATTATGTGTATACAAATGGTGAAAAAGTAGAAGGCTATGTATATCCATATACTTTAGCTAGATCGATTTATGTTGGATCTGGTTCAAATCTATTAGTTAGAACAAGTGTTGCAAAAGAAATTGGTGGTTATGATATTTCTTTTAGAAGAAATCAAGATTTAGAATTTATGGCAAGACTATTAAAACAATATAAACTTGCATTTGTAGATGAAGATTTAATGACAATTCATTATGAAATTAGAGAAGTAAAAAGAAATTATCAAGATGTAGTTGATATTGATACATTCTTTCTTACACAATTTAAAAAGGAAATAGAAGCTTTACCTAGTAAACAAACTAAAGGAATATTAGATACATTTGCATTAGAGAGATTTAGACATTCTTTAGCAAAGAAAGAATGGCGTGATTCAATCAAGAATTTAAGAGAAAATCATGTGTCTTTTATTGTCTTTATCCGTTATATCTTTTATTTAGTGGACCGCGTAGTTAGGAAGAAATCATATGGATTTAAAGCGTTCAAAATTTAAAAAAGAAGATATTGTATTTTTAGTCTCTTTTATTTGTATTTTATTTGTACAAATCTATAAAGCAAAACTAGGGATGGGTTCAAGAGATGAACATTTCTATATCACATTAGGATATCGCTTTTATCAAGGTGATGCTTTATTTTATGATGATACACATATTGCTCAAATGATTGGATTCTTTATTACTCCACTTGTGTATCTATTTAGACTCATTAAAGGTAGTAATGAAGGAATTGTATTAGGATTTCGTTATTTCTATGTTCTGTTTACATTACTTATTGGTTTATGTATTTATCTAAAATTTAGAAAAGAATATCACTACTATGCATTACTTGCGGCAAGTGCATATATGTTATTTACACCATTTCAAATTATGGCATTATCCTATAACACGATGAGTGTAGGATTCTTACTACTTGCATTATTATGCTATAAAAAAGATGATTTATTTCGTTTGTTTTTAAGTGGTATTTTCTATGGATGTGCTGTAATTAATACACCATATTTAGCATTAGGTTATTTCTTTGTCTTATTTCGTGTGATAAAGCATAGAGAAAGATTCAATCTAAAAGAACTCTTATCGCTATCTTGTGGTATAGCATTAACTGCAATAAGTTTTCTTATCTTTGTGTTTACTAGAGCATCTTTGTCAGAAGTGTTAGGTAGTCTACAATATTTAGTTGATCCATCTCATAGTACAAGTATACCTAAGCTATTTATGACAAATGGCTATCGTTTAATTCGACAATTACACATCACATTTTTCTTACTTGTATTTGAACTTATTTATGCAATAAGGTTTAAGAAACAAGTTCAAGAAAAGAAAGTACTAGAAGTATCTTATTTGATTAATATTTTTTCACTAATCTATTTAGGATTAATTCATACAGTAGACGCTTCGGTTGGAGGATATGTTGGAATAATAGTACCAATTTATATCATGGGATTAGTGCTACTAATAACGAAAAAGAGAAATTCATATCTTACATTCTGCTATGGCGTATCTACATTTCATGCATTTTTACTTGCGATTTCTTCTAATGTAGGACCTAGATCATTTCTTGGACCATTGATCGTCGCTTGCGTAATGACGATATTACTTTTAAAAGATGAAGAGAAAAAAGTATTACCTTTAGGAATGACCAGTATTTTTATTGCCTTACTACTATTCTTTAAGGTGACAAATGTTTATTGTGGTTCTGATGATTATTCTGTGTTATTTACAAAAGGACCTTTAAAAGGACTATATGATACACAAGAAGCAGTTGAGAACTACAACCAAACGTTAGAAGATATTCAATATATTGATACATTAGATGGTGAATATATGAGTTGTATTAGCTATCAAACTTGGACTTATTTAGCATCAAATAAGAAGTGTGGTACAAATTCTACCTATATTTATTTCTGGTATAAAGATCAATATGAAAATGCGTATGACACCTATGCTTTAAATCATTTAGATAAGAATGCATGGATATATTTTGATGAGATTGATACACCATTTTCATTAGATGAAAATGATGCTTGGATGAAGCAATTTACTAAAGTAAAAGAATTAAATCGAGGGATTTTGTATCAAAAGTAGCTTTCCCATAATTTCACAAATATCTATGATAATTTTGCGATAATTATTTGTTACTTTATAGGTGCAGTAGGAAATGCTGCACTTGTTAAAACAATATATAATCTCCCTTTGTGAAAAAAGCTCTAATAATTGAAAGAGCTTTTTTCTTTGTGTAGATTTTAAATTATTCGTGTTTGTATGTCATTGCGATTCCAATCGTAGAAGCGATAAACACAAACGGTGCAATTCTAACAAAGAGAAATTCGAATCCATGCAAAATTGTTCCTGCAACAGCTAATTCAGGATCACTGTAATTCCATTCTAAATAAGAACTCTTCATCGATATTAGAATGCCAAAGAGAATGATGATGAAGGTGCAAAGGATAATTAATCCCAAGCGGATGGCTTTTGTTTTGGCATTGTTTCTTTTAGAAAGTTGTAGATTAATTACTTCTAGCTTTTCAGAAATTGCTTTTATTTCAACTGATTCGCATATTTGTGTGTTTTCGCCAAGTAATGTACTAACAGAAGTGTCTAACTCTTCAGCTAGTGAAACTAGCATACTTGAATCAGGTACAGATAAACCATTCTCCCATTTCGATACGGTTTGTCTTACTACATTTAATTTGATTGCGAGTTCTTCTTGTGATAGACCTTTCGCTTTTCTTGCTCTGTTGATATTTTCACTTAGCATAAAGTAAACCTCCTTATGTTTGCTAAGGTCATTGTAATCTTGAAGGGTTGTTGCAACAAGCAACGTAAAATAACATTTGCTTATTTTTGAGTGAGTGCATATCTCTTGCACAATACCCTATAGGGGTATACTATCATTGCAGGAGGTAAAAGATATGGCAAAGAAATGCTGTTGTAATACGATGGAAAGTACGGGACATCATGCTCGTGATGAAGAAATGGTAAAAAATCTCTATACAAGACTAAATAAAATCGAAGGTCAAGTAAGAGGCCTTAAAAAGATGGTTGAAAATGGCGCATACTGTCCCGATATTTTAATTCAGGTATCTGCTGTAACAAGTGCCTTAAATAGTTTTAGTAAAGTTTTATTAGAAGCACATATTAAAGGGTGTGTTACAGAGGATATCTTAAATGGAAAAACTGAAACAGTAGAAGAACTCGTAAATGTTCTTCAGAAGGTAATGAAATAATGGAACAATATATTGTGACAGGAATGACATGTGCAGCATGTCAAAATAGAGTAGAAAAAGCTGTTTCTAAAGTGCCTGGAGTTTCGTCTTGTTCTGTAAGTTTACTAACAAATTCTATGGGTGTTGAAGGTACAGCTTCTGCTAGTGATATTATTTCTGCTGTAGAAAAAGCAGGTTATAAAGCAATTGCTAAAAATGGTAGTAGTGATACAAATAAAAGTGTAGAAGAAGATGCATTAGTCGATAGAGAAACACCAAAGCTAAAGAAACGATTAATGTGGTCAATTGTTTATTTGATTGTATTAATGTATATCACAATGGGTCATAATATGTGGAATTGGCCTGTACCAAGTTTTCTAACTCATAATCATTTAGGACTAGCAATTATCCAAATGTTACTCGCATTAATCGTGATGTTTATCAATCAATCTTTCTTTGTGAATGGATTTAGAACTTTATTTGATCGTAATCCTAATATGGACACCTTAATTGCATTAGGTTCATCAGTATCATTTGGTTGGTCATTTTATATCTTAATGAAGATGACGTATTTAGTTACACAAGGTGTAGCAAATATGGATTTAATGGAGTTATATCATAATGACTTATATTTTGAATCAGCCGCAATGATTCCTGCATTAATTACGGTAGGAAAAATGTTAGAAGCGAAAGCAAAAGGAAAAACAACAGATGCATTAAAGAGTTTAATGAAGTTAGCTCCTAAAACAGCGGTTATTCTTCGCAATAATACAGAACAACTAGTCAATATTGATGAAGTACAAGTAGGAGATATTTTCTTAGTTAAACCTGGTGTAAGTATTCCTGTAGATGGTATTGTTCTAGAAGGGGAAAGTGCAGTAAATGAAAGTGCTTTAACTGGAGAAAGTATTCCTGTAGATAAAGTGGTTGGGGATAATGTATCTGCCGCAACAATGAATACTTCTGGATATTTAAAATGTAAAGCAACTAGAATTGGTAAAGATACAACCTTATCACAAATTATTCAAATGGTATCGGATGCGGCTGCGACAAAAGCACCTATTGCAAAAATTGCCGATAGAGTATCAGGTGTATTTGTGCCAACAGTCATTACGATTGCGATACTTACCACAATAGGTTGGTTAATAATTGGAAAAGAATCTTTAGCTTTTGCCTTAGCTAGAGGAATATCGGTTCTTGTGATTTCGTGTCCATGTGCTTTAGGCTTAGCTACACCAGTTGCGATAATGGTTGGTAATGGAATAGGAGCCAAACATGGCATCTTATTTAAAACAAGCGAAGCTTTAGAAGAAGCTGGTAAAATGCAAATTATTGCCTTAGATAAAACCGGTACAATTACTTCTGGTAAACCAACTGTTACAGATGTTGTGACTAGTCATATATCAGAAAGAGATTTATTACAAAAAGCTTATTCTTTAGAGAAAAACTCCGAGCATCCTTTAGCTAAAGCAATAATTGAAAAAGCAGAAGCGATGCATATCGAAGCTAGTTCTGTTGAAGAATTTAAGATCTTAGCAGGAAATGGATTGGTTGCTAAAATTGATGAAACAACAATTTATGGCGGTAGTTTGAAATATATTTCTTCTATTATTTCTATTCCTAAAGAAATCAAGGAACAAGCTAGTATTCTAGCTTCAAATGGGAAAACACCACTATTCTTTAGTGATGAACAAGATTTACTTGGTATGATTGCCGTAGCGGATGTCATTAAAGAAGACTCAACTATTGCAATACAAGAATTACATGAAATGGGAATTGAAACTGTTATGTTAACAGGTGATAACAAAGCTACAGCAAACGCTATTGGTAAACAAGTTGGCGTAAAAAGAGTTGTGGCGGGTGTATTACCTGATGGTAAAGAAAGTATTGTTAGAAAACTACAACAATATGGAAAAGTTGCGATGGTTGGTGATGGAATCAATGATGCACCAGCATTAACTAGAGCGGATATTGGTATTGCGATAGGAGCAGGTACAGATGTTGCGATTGATTCTGCTGATGTTGTATTAAGAAATAGTAAATTAAGTGATGTTGTTAAAGCAATTCGTTTAAGTAGAGCGACATTAACAAATATTCATGAAAACTTATTCTGGGCATTTATTTATAACTTAATCTGTATTCCATTAGCTATGGGACTAACTTCTTATAAGATGAATCCAATGGTTGGGGCAGCCGCAATGAGTTTATCTAGCTTTACTGTATGTATGAATGCACTAAGATTAAACTTAATTGATTTAAATAAAAAGAATAAGAAACAAGCTAAACCTATACAAATACCAGATGATTTATTTGAACAAAAAGAAATTGTTACAACAATTCATATCGAAGGAATGATGTGTAATCATTGCGAAAGCCGTGTTAAAAAAGCTTTAGAATCTATTGAAAATGTAGAAGTGATAAAAGTAAGTTATACAGAAGGTATAGCCGTAATTGAGTCAAATGCTAAATTGAATTTAGATGAAATAAGACAGAAAATAGAAGCTGAAGATTATAAAGTATTATCTATCGATGAAGGAGGAGAAAAGAAGATGGAAAAGACATTAAAAATCGAAGGAATGATGTGTGGTCATTGTGCTGCAACAGTTAAAAAAGCACTAGAAGGTGTTGATGGTGTAGAAAAGGCAGAAGTAAGCCACGAAAAAGGTGAAGCAGTTGTTACATTAAGTAAAGATGTAACGAATGAAACACTTAAATCAACAGTTGAAGCGAAAGATTATAAAGTTACAGATATTCATTAGTTTCGAATCAGTAGGTGGAATTATCCATCTACTTTTTATATACTTTAGCTATGAATATTGCATTAATTACAGGAGCTAGTAGTGGCATAGGACAAGAATATGTAAAACAACTAGCGAAAGAAAAAGACATCGATGAATTTTGGCTTATTGCTAGAAGAAAAGAAAGATTAGAAGAGCTTCAAAGTTATACTGTGAAAAAGATAGTTCCTCTTGCTTTAGATTTAAGTAAAGAAGAAAGCTATGAAGTGATACAGAAAGAACTAGCTACTCGTAATCCAAATATTACTTATTTAATCTGTGCGGCAGGACTAGGTAAAGTTGGGGCAATCAGTGAAAATCATCTTAGTGATATAGAAAATATGCTTCAAATTAATATTGTATCTAGTGTAAGAATTACACGTATGGCCCTAGATTACATGCATGAAGGTAGTCATATATTAGAAATAGGATCTATAGCAGGATTTCAACCTATGCCTTATTTTGGTATCTATGGAGCAAGTAAAGCTTTTATGCAAAGTTATACAAAAAGCTTACATGAGGAATTATTACAATCTGGTATTAAAGTTACTTTAGTTTGTCCATATTGGGTAAAAGATACAGAATTTATTTCTAAAGCGAAAGTAATAGGTGAACGATATAATCACTATCCTTTAGCTACTACAAAAGAAAAGGTAGTGAGAAATTCATTGAAGGCAAATCGTAAAAATAAAATTGTATGTACACCTGATGCGGTATCTAAAATTGATCAGGTCGTGAGTAAGATTGTACCAAATAGCATTTATATAAAACTGATGAATTATGTTTCAAAGAAGTAGTGTTACTTGTGATGTTAGAAGATTTTTACAAGGAATCGTAAGTTTATGAAAAGAAAAGGAGACAATATAACATGAAGATTGTAATCATAAATGGGAGTGCAAGAAAAGGAAATACCTTAACAGCAATTCAGGCATTTACAGAAACTGTTGCGGAAGGAAATGAGATAGAAATCATTGCGCCAGAGAAACTAAACATTGCACCATGTAAAGGCTGTGGAGCTTGTCAATGTAGCAAAGGCTGTGTTGATCAGGACGATACAAATCCGACTATAGATAAAATCGTTGTGGCAGATGTGATTGTGTTTGCTACTCCGGTTTATTGGTGGGGAATGTCAGCACAGATGAAGCTCATCATTGATAAATGCTATTGCAAGGGTCTCCTTCTAAAAAACAAGAAAGTTGGCGTTCTTGTTGTTGGAGCTGCTCCAGTTGGTAGCGTGCAGTATGAACTAATCAATAAACAATTCCAATGCATGGCAGATTATCTGTCTTGGGATATGTTATTTATGAAATCATACTCAGCAAGTGATAGATTAGACTTGAGTAATAACGAAGATGCTATTGTTGAGTTAAAAGAACTTAGCAGTAATCTATGAGATAGGAAAGTTAAAGTTCAAGCAAGAGGAGAAAATTGATGCTCATCATGAAAAAGACATGATGAAGAAGATTTTTGAGTTGAGAGAAAAATATGATCTTCATATGAAGGTGGAAAGATTTGCTTCGGAAGATGTTCCAGAAGAGGATACTCAATTTATTAAAAAGTAAGGAAGAAATATAAAGTCTCAGTCTTAGGAAAGAGACATTGCCGATGTACGCACAGGAACCTATCTCTCATAGTGAACTAACTTTATATTTTTCAGTTATGATGAAAGCAAGTTCTAATAATAGAATTTTGTTTTATAAAATTTGCTCAATTGAACAATATACTAAAGCTTTAACAAAAGACATCAGATTAGTAAAAGTTGTAATGAAAAGGCTACAGTAATATTCAAGAATGGAAAACGATAAATGGAAAAGATATTAATGCCTCATAAAGGTATAGGGAAAATATGCCTATATAGCAATTATGAAGAGATACTTAAAATTTTAGATAAAGAAAAAATATCGTACGAGATAATAACACAAGATAACAGTGAGTGTACAGTTGGCTATAATTGGAAAATTATTTTTGTGGAAGAATCAATAAAACTCTTTTTCTCAGAAGGAAATTATAAATTGTTTAAAATTAGTGTCGAAGAAAGAGCTGATATAAAATTACCAAACGGTATTTTTGCTGGAATGAACACGGAAGAAGCTTTAAAGCTAGACCCAAATTTAAAATATAATGAATGGGATGAAATATATGAATCTAAAAATGATTATTACTTAGAAGATAGCTTATTAACAGGAAAAATAGTGTCTCTTAATATATGCATAAAAGAAATAGATGATGATAATTTTGATTTATGTAATTGGTAAATTTTAAAGACTAATAATAAATTGTTAGATTAGATAATTAAGGAAAGTATATCTAATTTGCAAAATTGGTGATAATGTCAATAAGAATCATAAAATAACGAAGATAGGATGTCTAAAACGGTAGAATCAATACTAACATCCTATTTTATTAACAAGAAGCAATTGTACCATGATCTGGGACATAATCATTTGTGGTACATCAGGACATTATCAT
>CAVIQY010000005.1:0-53084 GCA_963645035.1 bacterium
ATTGAATAACTTCCCTCTAATACTATTTGTCTTTTTCGTTACATTTAATGTATATGGAGTTATCGAATAATATACATTTTTTTGTTCTAAATACTTTTTGAAATTAAAATGATAAAAATGATAAGAATCTTCTATTTCTTGATAATCACCTGTAAAAGAAATTGTATCATCATAGCTTACTGTTGCATTAGTATATAAAAGAACTTTTTGATGATTATGCTTCACTAAGATATATTTTTCTTTAATTTCTACGACTTTACCTTCATAAAAATGAGGAACTGTATCATATTGAGGTATAAAAACAAAATATAGTAGTACAAAGACAAAGAATATTGATTTCCAATTTTTAATACGAAACAAAATAAATGTCATTACGACTAGAATCGCTATAGGCCAAGAAATTTGATAGATTAGTAAATAGATATATAAACAAATACTTAAGAATAAAGAATATTTTAAAGACATATATACTCCTTAATCTTTTGAAATTTCGCATCACCTATACCAGATACATTTGTAATATCTTCTATGTTTTGAAATAATCCATTCTCACTACGATAATCAATAATTCTTTGTGCTATCTTTTCTCCTATTCCTGGAAGTAAACAAAGTTCTTCTAACGAAGAAGAATTAATCGATATTTTAATTGCTTCAGTTTTAAATGGTATATCGATGACGTCACCATCTTTTAATGGCATTTTTAAGTTGTACATAGATATATCACAAGTATCTTGAAGCGTAGCTAGTTCTATTAAATCCTGTAACGTAGAATATACCGTTAAGTTATATTCTCCTTCATGGATGACACAACCTGAAATAGATACCGTTATTTCTTTTTCCTTCGCATCTTGAATCGAATAAGTCGTAAATTTAGCACTAGTTAAAATCATTAAAGACAAAATAAAAATAAGTAGAAGTTTCAAAAGATTATCCTCCTACTTATTTAATACGCATAAAATGATTGAAATCCTCAAATTATTTTAGCTAATTTTTACAATAAGAACTTTATATGGTTTCTTTACTGTAACAGTACAAGTTGTACCTACTTTTTTATCTAATACAGCAACTGCTAAAGGTGTTTCATTAGATAATTTACCATTTAATGGATCTGCTTCAGTACTACCAACAATTGTATATGTTCCTGTTTCATGTGTATCTAAAAATTCAATTTCAACAGTTGAACCAATTTGTACAGTTTTACTTCCGCTCTTTTTTGTATCGATAATTTCGATATGAGCAAGCATATTTTCAAGTTCAGCAATACGAGATTCAACTTGAGATTGCTTATCACGAGCCGCATCATAGTCGGCGTTTTCTGAAAGGTCACCTAGAGATCTAGCTTCTTTTAATTCAGCTTTTACTTCTTCACGAACAACGTGAACGAGGTTTTGATACTCATCTTGTAATTTTTTAAGACCTTCTTCAGTTACATATATTTTTTCTTCTGACATGAAATTACTCCTTATATTTGCGCTTAAGATTATAACATTGTGTGATGAATGATGCTACTAATTTTTGTAGTTAAAAGATCAATTGCGACTGTATTACTTCCTCCTTCAGGAATAATGACATCAGCATATCTTTTTGTTGGTTCAATAAAAGATTCATGCATCACACGAACTGTATTTACATATTGATTCACAACAGAATCTAAACTTCTACCTCTTTCTTTTACATCACGTAAAAGTCTTCTAATAAAGCGAATATCCGCATCTGTTTCTACAAAGACTTTAATGTTTAATAGTTTTCTTAAGTCTTCGTTTTCTAACACAAATAAACCTTCAATTATAATGACATCAGCAGGATAACATGTTTCTGTGATTTGACTTCTTGTATGTTCTACAAAGTCATAAACAGGTTTTTTGATTACTTTACCAGCAAGTAAATCATTTAATTGTTCAATCATATATTCATTATCAAATGCAAATGGATGATCGTAGTTTGTTTTATATCTTTCTTCCATAGGCATATGAGATTGATCTTTGTAATAATCATCTTGGCGAATAATGAGTACTGATTTTTCGTCACTAAATGTGTCTCTTAACTTGTTTGCAATAGATGTTTTGCCAGATGCACTACCACCCGCAATACCAATAATAATCGGTTTATTCATGCTTTTTCTCCTAATTCGTAATGTATTAATTTATCGTATTTATCATAAACTAATTTTAGATGAAATAAATCTTTATTTTCTTGTAATAAATATTCAAGAAAGATTTTATCTCCTTCCCATAAAGCTAAATTCAGTATTTCTGCTTTTGGAATCCAAGATAATGTACCTTCACGCGTTTCACATAACTTTCCATTAAAGCTTGTAGAAGTATAGACATAGATTTCTTCAGGCTCTTTATTTTCATACTCAAAATGAACAATTCCTCTAAAATCTAATGCCTGAATTTGTAATCCTGTTTCTTCTAATGTTTCTCTTATTGCACTTTCCTCAATTGTTTCATTACTTTCTTTTTTACCGCCAACCCCAATCCATTTATTCGCATTGAGATCATTTTTCTTTTTATTGCGATAAAGCATTAAATATGAATCATTTTGAATTAAATAAACTACACTAGATATAATCATTTTAGATACTTATTTACATTTGCTTGATGTTCTTCATATGTTTCGGCGTAATACACTGTACCATCTCCATATACATCAGCCATGAAGTATAAATAGTTATTTGAATCTGGATTTAATACCGCATCTAAGGCATCTTCACCAGGATTTTGGATAGGTCCTGGAGGTAATCCTTGATATTTATATGTGTTATATAAAGAATCATAATCAGGATTAACTTCACATGCTGTCCAATCATCACTCTTATTGATATCTAATGCATAACATACCGTAACACTAGATTGTAGTGGCATCCCTATTTCCATACGGTTATAGAATACTTCCGCAATCTTTTTCATATCTTCAATGTTTCCTGATTCATATTGAACAATACTTGCTAAAGTATATAATTCATGAATACTTAAGGAACTCTTTTTGATTTGACTTTCGTATTTTTGATATATCGATAAAGATTGATCTAAAATCTTCTTCGTTACTTCTTCTGCTGTAGTTTCTTGGAAGAAACTATATGTATTGGGAGCTAAATATCCTTCTAACTTAATACGAATATTTTCATTAAAAATATCTTCCGTTAAAAATGGATAATCACTCATAATCGAACGAAGATAATCTTCATTATTCCATAATGCGATTAATTCATCAGAAGTAACATTTGTTACTGCAGCAATTTTATCCGCGATATGCTTTGCCCAATCCCCTTCTACAATTGTAACTGTAGCGTCATATGCAATTGCAGAACTAGCATCATTTAATTTCGTTAATATTTCTTTTAGTGTCCAACTTTTATCTAAAGTATAATCACCAGCTTTAATATCCGTTAAATGATTTGTTTTAGCATAAACATATCCTAATGATGAATCACGAATTAAACCTTCTTCTTTTAGCTTAGAAATAACATTCTTACTAGAAGAACCACTTTCTACTGTAAATACCACTTCTTCAGAAGTAGAACTTACTGCTTTCTGAGCGTTTGTGTATTTCAAATAAACTACACCAAACACAAAAGCTAATACAATCGCTAGTAAGATAAGAATACGGTCTATGCGTAATTTACGCTTTTTCTTTTTTGCCATTTAATGAATCCTCATCTTCATATGCAGATAAAATTTCTTCGCACATTTCAAATACTTCAGGATCTTCAATATCATTCAAATTTCCTTCATCATCATATTCATATGCAAATACATTTTCATTATCTGAATTAGGCTCTTTAAATAATACATATTGTTTTTGTGTTTCTGGATGAACAAAAGTGAGAAGTATTTCCATTTGTACTTCATTACCTTCTTCATCAATAATTGTTAAACTGTTTTGATCACCAATCATAACTCTCCTCATAACAAAAGCGGTTTTACCGCTTTTTACTTATTTTTATCTAGATAATACTGTAGAATTCTTGCGGCTGCTAATTGATCAATCACTTTTTTTCTTTTCTTACGAGAAACATCCGCTTCTAAAAGAATTGCTTCGGATTCTTGTGTCGTATTTCTTTCATCTTGCAAATATACAGGAAGACCAGTTTCTTCATGTAAATATTTTGCAAAGTCCTCAGATATCATTGCTCTAGGACCTACATCACCATTTTCTAGTAATGGGTATCCTAGAACAATTACATCTGGTTTTTCCCTCTCAATAACTTCTTTCACTTTATCTATAGCAACATCATAATCATCTTTTGGAAATCTTAATGTTTCAACTGTTTGAGCAATTAATCCTGTCTCACTCACACTAATCCCACAAGTAACGCTTCCAAGATCAAGACCTATATATTTCACTTCTCGTTTTCCTCAAGATAAAATCGAACTAGTTCTTCAATAATCTCATGTCTTTCAACACTTTGGATAATACTACGAGCATTTTTGTGACTAGATATATATGCTGGATCATTTGAAATCAAATACCCTGCTAATTGATTGATTGCGTTATATCCTCTTTCTTCAAGTGCATCTTGCACTAGAAGTAAAACTTGACGTATATTTTCGCGTCTTACTCTATCCGCATCAAAACTAACTGTAGGTGAAATATCTTTTCTTGTCATAAAACTCACCGCCTTATTACTATTATTTTAAACTAATCTAATTTTTAATGAAAGACTTTAGGCGTTTTTTATTACTTCTTTTATAGCAGAAATCGCTTCAGTTAGTTTAGATACATCTTTACCACCAGCTTGAGCAATATCAGGTCTGCCACCACCTTTACCATCTGTAATTTCAGCAGCTTTCTTTACTAAATCACCTGCTTTAATACCAGCTTGAATAGCTGTTTTACTACAAGCACATACTAGAGTTAATTTATCATTAGCATTTGATGTTAAGAAGACGATTGAATCTTCTAACTTATTTCTTAATGTTTCAGCATAACTCTTTAAGCTACTACCATCTTGATCTTTAACATCTAAGATTAATACGTTAAAGTTATTAATCTTTTCACTTCTAGAAATAACACTTTCTGCTTCAGCTTGTTGAGCCTTTAGTTTAGCTTGTTCATTTTCTTTCTTTAATTTGGCATTTTCTTCAAGTAATTGATTAATCTTATCTTGTAAAATCATTGGATTGTTATTCTTTAATGATTTAGAACAAGAAATTAAGTAATCTTCTTCTGCTTTAAACGCTTTATAAGCTTCCATCTTTGTAATAGATGTAATTCTTCTTACACCAGAACCAATTGATTCTTCACTAACAATCTTGAATACACCTAAATCACCAGTTCTATAAGCATGTGTACCACCACAGAACTCTTTAGAGAATTCGCCCATTGTGACTACTCTTACTTTATCTCCATATTTTTCATCAAATAAAGCAATCGCCCCAGATTTCTTCGCTTCTTCAATATCCATTACTTCTGTAGTAATAGGAGCGTTATATGAAATCATTTCATTGACTCTATTTTCGATTTGATGAAGTTGTTCCTCTGTTAGTTTTTCATAATGTGTAAAGTCAAAACGACCATAATCAGGACCGTTGAAAGAACCAGCTTGAGCAACGTGATCTCCAACGATTTCTCTTAAAGCAGCTTGTAATAAGTGTAATGATGAGTGGTTGGCTCTTGTCTTTTCACGACGTTCAAAGTCATATGTACAAGTTACTTCATCTCCCATAGAGATAGAACCTTCTGTAATTTCTACATGATGTAAAGGTTGACCATGAGGAGCTTTCTTAACTTTTGTAACGTTTGCTTTCATATGATCATTACAAATCACACCAGTATCATAGATTTGTCCACCACTTTCAGCATAGAAACAAGTTTCATCTAAAATAACTTCACCAGTACTTGTAATTTCATCTACTTTTTCACCATTTACAAATAAGCCCACAACATGACCTACATTTGTCTTTTCTGTATAACCAACAAAAGTAGAAGGTGTCATGAAATCCATTAAATCCTTAGATTGAGAACCCATAGATTGTTCATTACTTCTAGCATCACGTGCTCTTTGTTTTTGTGCTTCCATTTCAGCGTTGAATCCATCTAAGTCAACTGTATATCCTGCTTCTTCAGCAATTTCTGTTGTCAATTCTTTAGGGAATCCATATGTATCATATAGTTTAAAAATGACTGCACCTGGTAATACTTTTGTATCTACATGTGCTTTTAATGCATCATTTAGTAAGTTTTCACCATTTGCTAATGTAGTATGGAAACTTTCTTCTTCTGTCTTAACTAGTTTAGAAATTAGGCTTACTTTACCTTCTAGATATGGATAATAAGCATTCATCATATCAGCTACTACTTGAACTAGCTTATACATAAAGCTTCCCTGAATACCAAGTTTAATACCGTATCTAGCTGCTCTACGTAATACTCTTCTTAATACATAGCCTCTTCCTTCATTAGAGAAAGTTGCACCATCCGCAATCGCAAAAGTAACTGTACGAATATGATCTGCAATTACACGGTATGCCATCTTGTATTCAGGATCAGAATATGGATGTTTTGCATATTTTTCTGTTTCGTGAATAATTGGTAAGAATAAATCTGTATCAAAGTTTGTTTCACCATCTTGAACTAAGCATACAAGTCTTTCTAGACCCATACCTGTATCAATATTCTTTTGTGGTAATTCTTTATATTCACTTCTAGGCATTTGGCCAGGTTTACAATCATATTGTGAGAAAACGATATTCCATACTTCGATATAACGATCATTTTCAATATCTTCAAAGAATAATTTCTCTCCTAAATGTTCAGGATCATATTTTTCACCACGATCATAATATAATTCTGTATCTGGTCCACCAGGGCCTTCGCCAATTTCCCAGAAGTTATCTGCTGTTTTACGAATGTGGCTTGGAATCATACCTACCTTAACCCACATGTTATATGCATCAACATCATCTGGATAAACTGTTACATATAATTTGTTTTTATCAAATCCAATCCATTCTGGTGATGTTAAAAATTCCCAAGCCCAAGTAATAGCTTCTGTTTTAAAGTAGTCACCGATAGAGAAGTTACCAAGCATTTCAAAGAATGTATGGTGTCTGGCAGTTTTACCTACATTTTCAATATCATTTGTACGAATAGATTTTTGTGCATTACAAATACGATTAGATTTAGGTTTTTCTGTTCCATCAAAATATTTTTTAAGTGCTGATACACCAGCATTAATCCAAAGTAATGTTGGATCGTTGTGTGGAATCAAACTCGCACCTGGTTCTACCATACATCCTTTAGATGCGAAAAAGTCTAAGAACATTTGACGAATTTGATTTCCTGTTAGTTGTTTTTGTTCCATATTTATCTCCCTCTACAATATAAAAACGTTCCATATTACAGGAACGTTTGCACGCGGTACCATCCTATTTCGTGTTATTTCTAACACGCACCTCAATTACATCTTCTTTAACGCAGAATTACGTTGCTGATTAAGCAATCTCCAGAGTAGCTTCTATTTAAATCCTGTAAAGTTTGCACCAACCACTTTATCTCTAAATCATTCTTTAAATATACTCGTCTCTTTCAACGATTTCTTAGTTATCTTATCACAACTTATCCGTTTGACAACATTTAAAATATAAAATTTATATATTTTTTCTTATCTATTAACTTTTCTTTTAGTGAAGATAAGCGAATATGTCTATCTTCTGTTTCTATTCCTTTCATAAATACATTCTTACTACCTAGTAAAATTAAGGATTGTCTAGCACGAGTAATTCCTGTATAAATAAGCTTTCTTTGTAACATATGATAATGGCTAGAAACAATTGGCATAATCACAATTGGATACTCAGAACCTTGTGATTTATGAATAGAAATACAATAAGCTAAAGTAATATTAGAAATATTATCTAATGTATAAGATACTAAAGCATCATCAAATTGAACAAATACAGTCGTTTTCCCATCTTCATTTTCTTCATTAAATTCAATATCAATTAATGTACCTATATCGCCATTATATACATCATCATCTGGTTGATTTTTAAGTTGTAAAATCTTATCTCCAACGCGATATGTCATATATCCAACTTTAATTTCTCTTTTATATTTTTCATGAGGATTAAATGTTTCTTGTAATGCTTTATTTAATACATCAATGCCTGCTGGTCCTGAATAAATTGGAGATAAAACTTGTATATCAGATAAACTATAATTTTTCTCTAATGCGTCTTTAACAATAAAGATAATATTGTTTTTTACTTGACTCGAATCACATTCAAAAAAAGCTACATCTTTTTGATATGCATCAAAATCTACTGCATCAACTTGTATATCATGTGCAAGTTGAATGACATCACTACCATCTTTTTGACGATAGATATGCTCTAAACGTATAACTGGAAAGATGTCACACGCAATAAGCTCTCTTAGTACACATCCTGGAGATACCGACGGTAATTGATTTTCATCTCCAATAATACATATCTTTTTGATTTTTTTACTTGCTAGTAATAAGTTATAAAATAACCAATTATCTACCATAGAAAACTCATCAATGATTAATAAATCAGCTAGTATAGGTTCTTTTCCATTTTTACCAAATGTATTTGTTTCTAAATCCCAATCTAATAAAGAATGAATGGTTTTCGCTGGCGAATCCGTTAACTCTGATAAACGTTTTGCGGCTCTTCCTGTTGGCGCACTGCAAATAATTTCACTACTTGGATAAAGCATTTTAAATAGTGTTACCATTGCTTTAACAACCGTTGTTTTTCCTGTTCCTGGACCACCTGTCACAATAGAAAATGGTTGTTCAAAGAATTTATGAATCGCATCAATTTGTTTTTCATCGTAAGTAATATGCAAATTCTCCTGCATTTCATCTAGATATTGATTCAGTAAATTTTCATCAATAGGATCTAATGTTTCATAAGGAAAACGAGATAAAAACTTACTAATCCCTTCTTCACTATCATATTGTGTTATTGGATAAATTTTTTCTTCTTCGCGAACAAGTTGACGATTAAATAATGCTTTTTGTAATAATTCATCAAAGTCGCATTCATAACGACATTTTTTCTCGTATTCATTTTTTAAATCATCATATAAGGTGTAACTATCCCCATTTCTCATACACATATTCATGCATAAGGCAATTAAGTACGCATATAAGCGTCTTGGGTCATCATCTTCTATGCCTAAACTTTTCGCAATTTTATCTGCTGTAACAAATCCAAATCCATCACATTCTTCTATTACTCGATATGGATTTTCTTTTAACTTATTTAGCGCTTCTTTACCATAGGCTTTGTTTAAGCGAACAATGTTACGCATACCAATACCATGAACATTTAAGAACTGGATTAGTTCTTCCATGCCACTATCTTCTTGGCTTATACCTTCTTTAATAGAATTTACAACTTTATCCGATAAACCTAATGTATCTAAAACACGAAGATCTTCACGAATTAGATTTAAACAATTTTCACCTAATTGATCAACAATCTTTTTTGCCGTCTTTTGTCCTACACCAGGAAATTGAATACCTGATAAATAACGTATAATTCCTTCTTTTTCATTTGGTAATGGTCTTTCATATGATTGAATTTCAAATTGTAAACCATACTTAGCATGTTCAATATATTTACCATAAAAATTGTATAAAACATCTGTTTCTATACTCTGAAAAAAACCTGTAGCAGTTAGATTTTTTTCTTTCTCATCATTCATTTTTAGACGAAGAACAGTATAAAAGTTATCTTCATTATGATAAACAACATGAACTATTTTCGCATTAATTTTGATTAACTCTTCACTCATGAAAAACCTCTATTTATACAAATAGAAAGGATATACTTTCATCCCTTCTATATATATTTATACGCTATTATTTCTAAAATCCTCAAAATTTATTTTCTTTTTGAACATTCTTCAATGATTTTATCCATCAAATTGTCTTTATTTTGATAAACTGTATCAATTACGCCACCGCCAATCATGACTTCACCATCATAGAATACAGCTTCTTGCCCTGGCGTAACACTCTTAATTGGCTCATCATATACAACCTTTAATTCTGTATTACTTTGTTTATAGATTGTTACTGGTTGATCAGGTTGTCTATATCTAAATTTAGCTGTGCAATGAAGTTCATCAGGAATATCAGCTAAATAATTCATTCCTGTAACGATACATTCATCTGATTCTAACCAATTTTGATGATCTACATCAGTAACATATAATTCATTTTTAGTAACATCTTTACCAATCACAAAATATGGTCCTGTCCCACCAATATCTAAACCTTTTCTTTGTCCTACTGTGTAATAAAGAACGCCTTGATGCTCACCAACAACAGAATGAGTAGAAATATTAATAATTTGTCCTTTTTGCATTGGTAAATAATTACTTAAAAATTCTCTAAAATTACGTTCCCCAATAAAACATATACCAGTAGAATCTTTTTTCTTTGCAATACTTAGATTTAATTCATCAGCGATTTTTCTTACTTCAGGTTTAGTGATTGATCCTAATGGAAACATAATTGAATCTAAAACAGAGCGATTAATTTGAGCTAAGAAATAAGATTGATCTTTATTACGATCATCTGCTTTACATACAGCAGGTAAATCGTTATATACTCCCATCTTTGCATAATGGCCTGTTGCGACAACATCAAATCCTTGTGCCTTACCATACTTCATAAAAGAATCAAACTTAATATGTTTATTACATAAAATATCAGGATTTGGTGTTCTACCTTTTTTATATTCTGATAAGAATGTTTGGAATACTTCATTCCAATACTCTTCAATAAAATCTACTCTTAATAAAGGTAAATCTAAACTTTTCGCAACACTTAAGGCATCGTTATAATCTTGTTCTTGGGTACATACTTCTTCATTTAATGTAGGATTACCTAAAATATCATCATTTGTTAAAGAGTCCCAATTACGCATAAAAGCACAGGTTACATCATAACCCTGCTTTTTTAATAAATATGCAGCGATGGCACTATCTACGCCACCTGATAAACCAACCATGATTTTCATCTTATTCATTCTCTTCTTCGCAATCATCACATACTTCAGGTTCTCTTACCTTCCCACAAATATCCCAACTTGTACAAGTTCCTGCACAAAATGTTGTCGGAAAATTAGGAATATTATTTTTAGAGAACGTCGTAATTTCTTCAGAATCATATCCTACTTGAAAATTATCTTCATTTAAGATAATTGGTCTTTTTAAAACACTAGGATTTTGTTGAATAAAACGAATTAATTCATCAACAGTCATATCCTCAATATTGATATGATTTTCTAAAATCACTTTACTTCTTTTAGAAATAATATCTTCAGCTCCATTTTCACTTCTTTTTAGTAAATATTTAATTTCTGCTGGAGATAATAATACTTTAAATATATTTTTTTCTTTATATTCGATATTTCTATCTTTTAACCACTGTTTTAATTTTCTACATCCAGCACATCCTGGAGATGTATAAACTACTATCATAAATCCACCTCCAATTAAGTATAACAAACTATATGCCTAAAAGAGTAGTAGCAATTGTAAAATAAATGAGTAATGCTAATGCATCAATAATTGTTGTTAGAACTGGAGAAGCAACTACAGCTGGATCTAAATTCATCTTAGATACAATTAAAGTTAAACTTGATGCGACAACTTTTGCAAAGAATACATCACATACAATTGTAATCGCAATAACAATGCCAATTGTTACGCTTACGCCATCTAATAAAATACACTTTAAGAAAGCAACTGCTGCTAAGGAAATACCAGCTAATACTGCAACACGAATTTCTTTCCAAATAACTTTAAAGAAATCGGAGAAACTAACTTGTCCTAAAGATAAACTACGTACGATTTCAGCACTAGATTGGTTACCTGAGTTACCACCAGTATCCATTAACATAGGAATATATGCACTTAAAATGACATATTTACTTAATGCATCTTCAAAACTAGTAATGATCTTACCAGTAAATGTAGCAGATACCATTAATACCATTAACCACGGTATACGTTTTTTCCATGTATCAATAACAGAAGATTTTAAGTATGGTTTATTATCACCTGGAATAATTGCGGCCATCTTATCGATATCTTCCGTTGTTTCTTTTTCCATGATATCCATAACATCGTCTACGGTAATAATACCAACCATACGATGTTCATTATCAACTACTGGCATAGCCATTAAGTCATATTTTTGGAATAATTGTACAACTTTTTCTTCATCCATTGATGTATTACAAGAGATGACATTTTCGTGCATAAAATCACCAATGACTTCATCTTCTCCATGCATAATCAAAGCTCTTAAAGCTACCGTTCCCATTAATAAACGCTTAGAATTTAATACATAACATGTATTAACTGTTTCAGAATCAATACCTTTTGTACGGATTCTTTCTAAAGCTTCTTTAACCGTCATGGTTTCTTTTAAATCCATAAATTCTGTAGTCATTACAGAACCAGCAGAATCATCAGAATATTGCAATAAGTGGTTAATATCAGAACGTGTTTCTGGTTTAGCATTAGATAAAATCTTCTTTACAACATTCGCTGGCATTTCTTCTAATAAGTCAGTCGCATCATCAGCGAATAAGTTATCAATAATACTACCTGCTTCTTTTTCAGATAATGAAGTAATGATATATTGTTGGCTTTCTAATGTTAATTGTGAAAATACATCTGCTGCTAATCCTTTTGGAAATAAACGAAACATCGTTAACATATCTTCATCTTCCATGTTATCCATGATATATGCTAAGTCTGATTCATTCATGTCCTGTGCTTTACCACGTAAAACTGAATATTTTTTCTCTTTTAAAAGAGTACGGAATGTTTCTAAATCGCGATTTTCAACTTCTTCTCTTAATTCTTCCATCTTTTATTCCCTCCAGATTTGATTTTTCAATTGAATAACACAAGTTTATCGGAACACTACTATCACTCATGAAAAACCACCTCCTTTGGTAAATGCAAATGAAATTTTATGCATATATTTATTATACGTCAACCTAGTTTCATCTTAATAGAATAAATGCATAAATAAATCGAATTTAAGTAAAACTTTTGTAAATCACTCTAATGGTTTTTGATAATAATTACCAAGTACCCTATCTACGTTTCTTAATGTTATAAAAGCATGTGGATCAACCATACGAATAGAATCGACGACATCTTTTAATTGATAAGTATTTACGGCAATTAAAAGTAACCAATGTTCTTTATTTGTAAAACCACCTGTACATTTAATTTTTGTAATACCATGACGACAAGTATGGAATACCGCATCACAGATTTCATCAGGCATATTTGTAATAATATCAAGCTGCGTCGATTTATATCGATTATGCATTGTATTCACGACTTGTGTTGATACAAATTGGAAGATAATCGAATATAAAGCTTTTTCCCAACCAAATAATAAGCCAGCAATAGTTAATACAACCGCATTTAAGATAAATACATAATTCCAAGTAGAAACATTGAATCTAGTCGAAAAATAAATTGCAATAAAATCCATACCACCACTAGAAGCGTTATTTCTTAAAGCAATACTAATCGCAAATCCATTAATTAAACCACCAAATACACTAATTAATAATAAATCTTCTGTAATAATTCTTGTTGGTAAAATAGAAGTAAATAAAGATACCAAAATATAATGTAAGATAGAAAAAAACATAAATTTCTTTCCAATCTTTTTAAAGACAAAAATAGATGTAACTACATTTAAAACCATATAGATTACACTAAAAGATAAGTTAATATGACAAAATTCCAATAATACCGCAGATACAAGTCTAGATATACCTGCAAAGCCACCAGGGAACAAGTTCCCTGACTTAACAAATACATTCATTCCACATGAATATATAAATGCTGAAAGCACGATAAAAAATAATATTTTTATATCATTAATATCAAATTTCTGTTTTTCCATTCTACCCTATTCCCCATAATATGGTCCATATGATGAATCATCTTCGTCTTCTTCATCAAGAGAACTATCATAATATTGATAATATTTCTTTTCCATTACTTTTAGAATTGCTTCATGATGCTTCAAAGAAACAATATAAAGACAATAAAAGCCATATAAAATAATGACAACTAAAATAACAATGGATAAGAAATCACTTACTGTTTCAATCATAATTCTATCTTACTTCTTTTCTCGCCAAACTTCACTAACTAAAAAGTCTTCCCCTTTAATTGTTTCTGTTGAACATAAACCAGGATATCCTAATTGATCAAGAACTTCATATACACATAATGCAACACAATTAGATAAATTTAAGCTTCTCGCTTCTTTTACCATTGGTATACGAATACATTTATCTAAATGATTAAATAAAATTTCTTTTGGAATTCCTGTACTTTCTTTACCAAATACAAGATAAATATCCTTCTTACATTCTGTATAGTCAAAATAGGATGGTGCTTTATCTCCATAACGAGTGACATAAAAGAAATCACCATCATTTTGTTCTAAAAATTCATTCCAATTTTTATATGTATGCATTTCTATCTTATCGCGATAGTCCATTCCTGCTCTTCTTAAATGTTTTTCATCTAATACAAAACCTAATGGTTCAATTAGATGTAAACGGCAATGAAAAGCCATACATGTACGCATAATATTTCCTGTATTTTGAGGAATTTCTGGTTCATATAATACGACATTGATCATGTTTAATCCTCTTTTTATCTAAAATTCTAAAGAATACATATAACACTATAACACTAATAAAAATCATGATAATAATTCGAAGAACTAAATCAAAGAAGAATTGTTCAGGAACCATATTGATTAATATCTCAGTATTAGGATCTAAGAAAAATAAATCATTTGTAAAAAAGAGATAGTGAAACTGTACCCAAAATGTATCAAAATCGATTGCCGCAAAGATAGCTATAGCGACAATTAAACAAAGTATCATTGCGACACTTCTTTGATATGAAATATACATGTGATGAATAAAGTCATTCTTTGATAATAAGAAACCTAGTACTAGTAATATACTGCCTATAACTACGAAAACAGTTCTAACGCGCATTGCATTTAAGTAGAGATTTTTTACATCTACCATATGTGTTTTTTCTCTTGTATCAAAGATTTCTCGAACAGTACCATTTACTTCATGTTCCACATTTAAATCATCACGATTGTCTTTTAAATAATCAAATAAAACTGTAGTAGTATCCCATAAATCCTCTTCATTCATTCCTGTTGCACTACAAGTATCATTTTGTACATATTCTCTTCGATAAAATGATTCATCAAAACAGTTATAGTCAATAATACTTAAAAGTAGTGCAATCACAAGAAAGAAGAAAGAGAAAAATAAGACTACCCTATTTTTGTTCATTTAACCAAGCTTCAAACTTTCTAATAGCCTTACCACGATGAGAAATGCTATTCTTTTCTTCGTTTGTCATTTCAGCCATTGTTTTTTGCATTGGTGCATAATAAACAATTGGATCATAACCAAATCCATTAGAACCTTTCGCTTCTTTTGCAATTTCACATTCTACAGTATCTTCAAATACAAGTGGTTCTTTATCAGGTTCACACCATGCAATCGCACAAACATAACGACAACTTCTATTTGTAACATTCTCCATTCTTTCTAGAATGATTTTATTCTTATAATCATATGGTGTATCATGACCTAAAAATCTAGCACTATATACACCTGGTTGTTTATCAAATGCATCAATTTCTAAGCCAGAATCATCTGCTATAGCTGGTAAACCAAATTGTTTTACAATGGCTTCCGCTTTAATAATCGCATTATCATGGAAAGTTGCTCCAGTTTCTTCTGGTTCTTTTGCACCATCAAGTTCTTTCATACTGATAACTTCATAACCTTCAGGTTCTAGCATAGATTTAAATTCTTTAATTTTACCAGCATTACCACTAGCAATAATAATTTTTTTCATAAGTCCTCCGTTAAAAAATAACAGCCTAAAAAGACTGTTATTCTAATTATTTCGATAATTGATCAATAGAAAGATCAAGTCTTCTTAATGTTTCTTCTTTGCCTAAAATACCAGCAATTTCAATTGCTCCACCAGGAGTAAATTGTTTACCAGAAATAGCTAATCGTAATGGGAATAATACTTGTCCATTCTTCATTTCTAATTTAGCAGGTAATTCCATTAATACAGTGTGAAGATTTTCTTCAGACCAATCTGTTTGACTTGCTAATGTTTCTCTAGCAGCTACTAGTGACTTTAACGCAATCTCAGGAGTCGTCTTCATCTTCTTATTAATGTATAAATCATTCGAATAAGATGGGAATGTATCAAAGAAATCTACCATCTCAGGAATTTCAACTAAAGTAGTTGCACGAGGTTGTAAAATAGCAGCGATTCTCTTCTTATCAAAGTCTCCTTTTACTGTTTGATCAATATAAGGCTTAACAAGATTGTAATAAGAATCTAAATCCATACCTCTTAACCATAATGAGTTAATTGATGTAAGTTTTACAATATCAAAAATTGCACCACTTGTACCAATATGTTTTACATTAAATGCTTGTGTTAATTCTTCTAATGTAAAAATTTCTTGGTTATTTTCTGGAGACCAACCTAACATAGCAATGTAGTTTAGAATTGCTTCAGGTAAATATCCTTTCGCAACTAAATCTTGGAATGAAGCATCACCATTACGTTTAGATAATTTGTTATGTTCATCTTTCATTACAGGTGGACAATGAATGTATCTTGGAATATCCCAACCAAATGCATTATAGATTAAGTTGTATTTAGGTGTACTACTTAAATATTCCATACCTCTAACTACATCTGTAATCCCCATTAGATGGTCATCAATAACATTCGCAAAGTTATATGTTGGGAAACCATCAGATTTGATTAAGATAGATTCATCTAATGTTTCATTCTCTACTGTAATATGTCCAAATACTTCATCATCAAATGATGTAGTTCCAGAAGTAGGAATTGTTTGACGGATAACAAATTTTTCTCCAGCCGCAATTCTCTTTTCTGCTTCTTCTACAGTAATATATTTACAAGGATCATCATACTTAAATGATTCACCACGTGCTTCTTGGATTTCACGTTGTGCATTAATCATTTCTTCATCACAGAAACAATAATGTGCACCACCTAATGCAATTAGTTTTTTAGCATAATCTAGATATAAACCACTCTTAACACGTTCTGATTGAACATATGGTCCTACAGGTCCACCAATATCTGGTCCTTCATCATGGAATAATTTACATTGTTCCATTGTTTTATAAATTACTTCTGTAGCACCTTCAATTAAACGTCCTTGGTCAGTATCTTCTATACGAAGGATAAATACTCCTTCAGGATCTTTTTTTGCAATTAAATATGCCCATAAAGCCGTTCTAAGGTTACCAATATGCATATAACCTGTTGGGCTTGGAGCAAATCTAGTTCTAATATGTGTCATTTTTCCACCCCTTAATTAATCTTTCTCATTTTACTCTATTTCTCTTCAAAAACAAAGAATACAAACATTTTTTATTGAAATCATCGATATTCTTTGTATAATAAGTAGTGCTTATTGGGATATTGCCAAGCGGTAAGGCAACTGGCTCTGAACCAGTCATTCGGGAGTTCGAATCTCTCTATCCCAGCCATATTAACATGTAACCTTGTTTATACAAGGTTTTTTATTTCTTCTTATGAAAGAACATGTATCTTAATCTTCTTCTAGAATGAGAAATAAACCATATTGTTTTCTTCCATTCATCATATTTCTTTTGATCAAATATCGCATCAAATTCACCAATAAATTCTAAGAAATCACCACCAAAGCTCTTCTTAAAATCGGTTTGTCCATAGAATTCATCTTTAGGATCCATGGAACCTGATATTCCTTCAAAATCATATGTTTTCGCGCCTTGTTTATAAAGTTCTTCAATCACATAAGCATGTAAGGCAAAAGCACCTCTGAAGTTCATTAATGTTTTCACTGTATACATATTTACATTCCAAACATTAACACCTTGCATAATAATAAACTTCGCACCTAAAACTTGTTCCTTATCGATATCTAATCCCTTATCATCAATCTCTGCAATTTCTTTTTCCATTGCAGTAATCGATTTATTTGCTAAATCAATACGATTTTGATCTTTAAGAATAGCGATATGGTCTTTTTGAGCTTGTATTTCTTTTTGCAAGTTTAACTTAGCTTCATGGTAATTTGTCGTAACTACATAATAATGTACAGCATCACCATAAATATCCCATAGCTTTTTAAAATAGTTTTGATCCTTTGGTTTAAAACCTAACTTTTCAGATAATTCTTTTTGACTATCGACAAGTACACTTAATTCATCTTTACTAGCTCGATGTACCCGTACTGCACGTTGCTCATTTTTATTTACATAAATGTTATAACGTTTGATCCCCTTTTTAATTTCATTCCAAGGTCGATCTAAGTCTAAACGATATGTAAATCTACTCATCCAGTTTCCACTATAACCATAGTTATAGCCAAGATGTGTAAAACCATTTTCTTTTAAAATATCTGTAACATATTCGTGGTTAAAGCCACCTTCTTTAATCTTGCCATTTTTCTCATGTTCAAGTCTTGTGACATTAAAGTCCATTCTTAAGAATGCAGAACCTTTGCTTTTCGCATATTCTTTTAAATTAGACGCAAAGAATGAAATTAATTCTTTATTTTCAATATCTAAATTAAATCCATATTGAATATAGCTATATTGCATGTGAGGTACTTTACATTTTTTATGTAACATTACAGCACTTGCAATTAAATTCCCTTCATCATCTTCTACACCTAATAATTCACCCGATTGATATTCAGGTTTCTTAAAATCAATAAAATAACTTGTTTTAGAATAATGATTTAATGGTGAATGAATCGCAAAAGTATTAAAACGATTTCGATCTACATTTGTAATAAATTTCATTATTTGTTACCTCTACTTTTCGCTGCTAACTTTAGTAGTTTTGGATATACATTATCAAACGCATAATATAAAGGCTTATTTAACACGATATTAAATTCTCCTATATATTCTTCTACATTCATTAACCAATTCGATTTAAATAGCGTTAAACCATCATCTAATGTACCTTCAATACCACCAAAACTACATCTAGTAATACCTAGTTCTACACACTTATCTAAACATAATTTATATAAGAGATAACTACTATACATACGTAAATAATCAGGATTATTCCCCATGTAGAATAACTCCATAAGATTATCGTTATAGCAAGCTAAAATACCACTTGTAATGACTTCTTCTTTTCCTTCACGTTTATAATCTTCTTCTAGCTTTTGATATTCTTTTTCATCTTGTGCTAGTTCGCGTTCTAAAGTCGCTTTTTGTTTCTTGGAAGGATTAGCATCTAGTGCTTCTTTTTTTGCAAGAATAGATTCTTCTAAACGCTTTAATTGTTTTGGAAAGTTTAAAGAAGCACTCATACATATTGCATGATTTCCATATACATCCATCATATGTCTAAAATAATCTTCGCTTCTTAAAGCAACTTGTTTTCTTACTTCTGTATAATGCATCGCAATAGCGAGTTTACTTACTTCTTCTTTTCCTTCAGTAACTTCAATTCCTTTATGCATAGCACTACGGATACATTTAGCAGTCTTATGCTCTAAATGATCCATGTAGTCACTCGTCACATCCATTTCAGCATTAAAACGAGGTTGTGTTGCTTCTTCTATATGAACTGTAAATCCTTTATGTAAACATCCATAATTTTTTAGTGTTTCGATTACATCTAAATTGTTTAATGGAATTTCGTTATTTCTTTCTTTATATGGATAAACTCTAGTTGTAATAGAAGGATCAAAACGAATTGCCATAGCATGTTTTTGTTTAGCTAATTTCTTTAATTCATCTAGATAAAAAGTAACTAATTCTTGATTTTGATAATCTAGAACTGGTCCTCTAGGAATATAGAATAATGTACTATTTAAAGGCATTTTACGTACTAAAACTAATGCCGTACCAATAATCTTACCTTCTTCAGTAACACTCGTAAAAATATGGTCCCAATTACTTTTGACTTCAGCCCAATTACTACATTGAAATAATGTATTTTGACTAGAATTCATTACAAATTCATCGAATTCTTTTAAATTTACTTCTGTATTAAATATATATTTACTCATAGCTTATTCATTTTATAGCAAACCCATTAAAATTGATACTAAAAGATGGTAATCGTCGAATAAATCTTCTCTTACCATCTTCTTTTCGAAACTAACTCGCTTCTAACTCTTTGATTGTAAATTCATTACCTTGTAATAGATAAGTATTACCACTACCACAATGAGGACATGTTTTGCCATAGATGATTGTGTTGTAATCTTCACCACAATCTTCACAATGTGTTATTGCTTTAATCTTCTCTATTTTTAATTCACAATTTGTCATATTTTCATGCTTACTGACCGCCCAATTCCAACAATCTACAAGGTATTTATCAATTACCCCACTAACTGTACCAAGTTGTATCGTTACAGAGTTAATATGATTTACCTTATTTTCTTCGGCTATCTTTTCACATTCATCAATGACATGAAATACTACGCCTAATTCGTGCATTAGTCATCCACTTCTTTTGGTTTAATATGTAATGCAATCTTCATTGCACGTTTTAATTGATAAGGAATAATTTCTTTGAACTTATCTTCAGACTTAATCATATGTGTAGCTTCTGGATGAGTCCTGTGTAAATGAATTGCATCAAATTCACATCTTGTTGTACATAAGCCACAACCAATACACTTATGAGGGTCAACTACTGAAGCACCACAACCTAAACATCTCTTTGTTTCAATACGTACTTGTTCTTCTGTTAAAGTAGCACGATTTTCTTTAAATGACATATCTGGATTTTCGATACCTTTTAATGGTTCTACTTGTCTTTCAGCATGGTCATAATCTGTAACTTTAATATTCTTCTTATCTAGTTCTACAAATTGTCTCTTATCTAGACCAATTGTTAAGCTAGCACCTTCATCAGCATGCACATGACGATGTAATCTTTCAGCAGCTAAGTGACCTGCAGCGATAGCGTCAATAACAAACTTAGGGCCTGTATAAACATCACCACCAACGAAGATATCTTCATCATCTGTTTGGTATGTAATAGGATCAGCTACAGGATAGTTACCATGGTGGAACTTCACATTTGTTCCTTCTAGCATCTTGCCCCATTCAACAGTTTGTCCAATAGCGAATACAACTTTATCAGCCTTAACTTCCATTGTATTACTTTCATCATATTGAGGATTAAATCTTCCATCAACAATCGTAGCTGTGCATTTCTTAAATACAACAGCTGTAACGTGGCCCTTTTCATCAACTTTTAATTCTTTTGGACCCCAAGCATTATTGATTTCGATATTTTCTTCTAATGTTTCAGAAATTTCTTCTTTGCTAGCTGGCATTGCTTCGCGAGTTTCTAAGCAGAACATGCTAACTTTATTGGCCCCAAAACGATGAGCTGTTCTAGCGCAATCTACAGCAACGTTACCACCACCGACAACGACTACATCACCATCAATCTTTTGTGATTGATCTTCATATGCTTCTTTTAAGAAGTTAACCGCAATATCAGTTCCTTCAGCGTGATCATTGTCTACACCAGGATATCTTCCACCTTGACAACCAATAGCGATATAGAATGCTTTGTAGCCTTCTTTCTTAAGTTCATCAATTGTAACGTCTTTTCCTACTTCTACACCACACTTGAATTCAACACCTAATTTCTTTAATACATCGATTTCAGCATCGATAACATCTTTTTCAAGTTTATATGAAGGAATACCATAACGCATCATTCCACCAGGTTTTTGATTCTTTTCAAATACTGTTGGAATATATCCCATTGTTGCTAAGTAATATGCAGCACTTAATCCAGCAGGACCAGCACCGATAATGGCAATCTTTTGACTCCACCTTTCTAATTTAACGATTCTTGATGGAGAAGCAGCGATATTTACAGGTGGTACATAACGATTTTCTTCTTTAATTTCTAAATCAGCTACGAATTTCTTAACTGCATCAATAGAAACCGCACGATCAATCGTTCCTCTAGTACATGCATCTTCACAGCGTTTATTGCATACACGACCACAAATTGCTGGGAATGGATTATCTTTCTTAATTAAAGCAAGAGCTTCCATATATTTTCCTTCAGCAACTTTCTTTAAATATCCTTGTACAGAAACGTGAGCAGGACAAGCAGTCTTACATGGAGCAGTACCTGTATCATAACAATTGATTCTATTGTTATCACGATAGTTTTCATCGTATTTATCTTTACCCCATTTGGTTGCATCAGGTAATTCATGACGAGGATATTTAATCTTAGAACCATCAGCTAAGCATAGCTTTTGTCCTAGTTTAACTGCACCTGCAGGACATACTTCAACGCACTTACCACAAGCAACACACTTTTCAGATTCAACTTTTGCACGATATGCACTAGCTGACATATTTGGAGTATTAAATAATTGTGATGTACGTAATGCATTACAGATATTTACATTACAGTTACAAATGCCGAAAATCTTATTTTCACCATCAATATTTGTAATTTGATGAACATAACCTAAATCTTCAGCTTTCTTTAAAATTGCTAAAGCTTCTTCTTTAGTAATATCATGTCCTTTACCAGTTTCTCTACAATAATCCGCAAAGTCACCTACACCAATACACCAACTATGATAGTCATCAGCACAACCTTCATTTAGGGCTGCACGGCTTGCTCTACAAGAACAGATACCTACACCAATATGACCTTCATATTTATCTAACCAATAAGATAATTGTTCTAAATCAACTTTTTTATTTTCTAATGAGATAGCTTTTTCTACAGGAATAACATGCATTCCGACACCGGCTCCTCCAGGAGGAACCATTTGTGTAATACCTTCAAGAGGAATATAAGTCATTCTTTCAAAGAAACTAGCTAGTTCTGGATGTTCTTTCAAACGTTTGTTTTCCATTCCAACAGGATCTTCATCCATGTTGAATAATTCTGCAGAACCAGGAACAAACATTGGTAAAATATATCTTCTTTCAGATTGAGGTGCTGTACGACCATTATGATCATAATGATAGCCATAATCATATTCGAGTAATCCAATATGAGACATCTCATCTAATAAAGCTTGTAATTTTTCTTTATCAAATTGAGGATTCTTTTTTGCTAATTCATCAAATGTATAATGTTTACGTAAATCCATCGAAAGAGCAACATCTGCCATTTCTTCCGTAACAATACTTGCTAATCCCCAATATTCAGGATCATCTGAACTAACACTTCCTAATTTGTGCGCTGCAACATCTGTAATCTTTTTACCTAAAGCAAGAATTTTCTTACTAGGTTCTTTGTCACCCATATGTGGTGGAATGACTGCTTTTGACATTTCTGGCATAACTCTCCCTATTTACTCCTTCTTTTTTTTATTTACTTTTGGACATGATTAACAGAATAAAAACTCCTGAGCCAATTAATCACTCGTAAAGAAAACCAATTATCACCTAATCTGGTTTTGAAACTGCTTTCATTATACAATGTTGATTGTGAAATCACAAACATATTTTTTAGCGTGATTATACAGAAATTTCATTATGTCAAAATAAAAGACCCACTTTTTATAGTGAGTCTAGTATGTTAAGCTTGATAATTCTTTACAGAAATAACATAGTCATTATCATTTGCATCCACAACAATTGTCTTACCTTCTAGGTCTGGTTCCTCAATAATCTTTCTTGCAACCATTGTTTCAATTGTTCTTTGGATATGACGTTTCATAGGTCTAGCACCAAATGCTTCATCTGTACCTAAAGCAATAATTCTTTCTTTTGCTTTATCTGTAATTTCTAATTGAATATCCTTTTCTTCAAGACGATTAGCAAGTTGGCTTAAGAACTTATCCGCAATCTTCTTCATTACATTATCATTTAATGGATTGAAGATGATGATTTCATCAATACGGTTAACAAATTCAGGCTTGAAGAAGTTTTGTACTTCTTCTCTATAATGTTCTTCACGAGCTTGTTTATCTGAATCAAAAGCATATTGAGAACCTAAGTTACTTGTCATAATAATGATTGTATTCTTAAAGTCTACCGTTACACCTTTAGAATCGGTAATACGACCATCATCTAAGATTTGAAGTAAGATATTAAATACATCAGGATGTGCTTTTTCTACTTCATCTAATAGAACAATGGAATATGGATTTCTTCTTACAGCTTCTGTTAATTGACCACCTTCATCATAACCAACATATCCTGGAGGAGCACCAATTAAACGAGATACGGAGAATTTCTCCATATATTCAGACATATCTATACGAACAATCTTATTTTCATCATCAAATAATTGTTCAGCTAGTGCTTTAGCAACTTCAGTTTTACCTACGCCAGTAGGACCTAAGAATAAGAATGAACCTAGAGGTCTATTTTCATCTTGAATTTGTGCTTTAGAACGCATAATTGCATCTGATACAAGTTTTAGAGCTTCATCTTGACCAATTACTCTCTTTCTTAGAGCATCTTCTAGATGTAATAGCTTCTGTCTTTCACTACTCATTAATCTACTAACTTCAATATGAGTCCATCTAGAAACAATCTTCGCAATCATTTCTTCGTCTACAACTTGTTGAATCATGGAATCTTTCGTATCTACTGTACTAGATTCTTGAATCTTTTTCTCAAGTTGAGGAATTGTCTCATACTTTAATTTCGCAGCTTTTTCATAGTCGATATCATTTTGAGCTTGTGTTAGTTGTAATTTAGCAGATTCTAGTTGTTCCTTATAAGACTTAACCGCATCAAGTTCTTTCTTTTCTTTTTGCCATTTAGAGAATTTTTCTTCTTTTTCTTCCTTTAAATTAGCAAGTTCTCTTTCGATATCGTTCTTTCTTTCTACAGTCTTAGGATCATCTTCATCATGAAGTGATGTTTCTTCAATTTGAAGTGTCATAATCTTACGATTTAATTCATCTAAATCTGCAGGCATAGAATCCATTTCAACACGGATACAAGCACAAGCTTCATCAATTAAGTCAATTGCTTTATCTGGTAAGAAACGATCAGTAATATAACGATTACTTAATACTGCCGCAGCTACGATAGCTTCATCCTTAATTTCAACACCATGATGACTTTCAAAACGATCTTTTAAACCACGTAAGATAGAAATTGTATCTTCTACGGTAGGTTCAGATACCATAATCTTTTGGAATCTACGTTCAAGTGCTCTATCTTTTTCGATATATTTACGATATTCATCAAAAGTTGTCGCACCAATACACTTCAATTCACCACGAGCTAACATAGGCTTTAATAAGTTAGCCGCATCCATAGAGCCTTCTGTTTTACCAGCACCAACTAGATTATGAATTTCATCGATAAATAGGATAATATTACCATCAGCCTTTTTGACTTCATTTAATACACCCTTTAATCTTTCTTCAAATTCACCTCTATATTTCGCACCAGCAATTAAAGCACCCATATCTAGTTCAACTAGACGTTTATCTTTTAATCCAAGGGGTACATCACCCTTCATAATTCGCCAAGCTAAACCTTCTACGATAGCTGTTTTACCAACACCTGGTTCACCAATTAGAACTGGATTATTCTTTGTTTTACGCGATAAGATTTCTACTACACGACGGATTTCTTCATCTCTACCAATAACAGGATCAATCTTTCCGTCTTTTACATCTTGTACTAAATCATGACCATATTTCTTTAATGCATCAAGTTGTGCTTCGCCACCTTTATCATCCATTGCTGTTCCATTTCTACGATCTAGTTCAGCATCTTTCACATCTTTTGCTTTGATATTATACCGTTTCAAAAAGTCACTAACAACTGTTGCATTTGTCTCGAGCATTCCAACTAAGAAAATACCAGAAGACATATATGTGTCATTACTTTTCTTCATTTCATCTAATGCTTTAGCGTATGCTTCACTAACAAATCTAGAAACATTAGGTTGACTAGAAGAACTAGAAGATGGAAGTTTATTCAAATAACTTTCAACAAACTTTAACGCATCTTCTTTATTAATGTTTAATCTACTCCATATTCCATCAAGTCCATTATCTTCTAACATACTTGCTAAAATATGTTCTATGCATAATTCACTATTGTGATTTTCTTGAGCTTTTGTTAATGCAGTCATAATGATTGACTGTAAAGCTTCTGTCATTTTTTCAATATCCATACAAACACCTCCTATTTAAGGTTTAAGGCGATCATCAATATTAGTTAAAATGTTTTTTCATTTTGCTCCAAAAACTACCTTTACCATTTGAGTTTTGTAGTTGTTGAAGTTCTGCATATAACTCTTTTTCTCTTGGCGTTAATTTCTTATCAATTGTGATTTCTACGGTACATAACTCATCACCATTACGACCACCATGTAGATCAGGAACACCCTTTTCTTTTAATTTAAGAATTGTTCCATCTTGAGTTCCTGCCGGAATCTTCATCGTTACTTCACCATATATTGTAGGAACATCAATTGTTGTACCAATAGTCGCATCAACTGCAGTTACAGGGATTGAAATATAAATGTCTTTTCCTTGACGTTCAAAACGATCATCAGGTAAAACATTAATTTGTAAATAGAGATCACCATTAGGTCCTCCATTTGTTCCTCTTTCGCCTTTTCCTGGAACTCTTAATCTTTGACCAGAATCTATACCTGCTGGAATCTTAACTTCAACAGTTGTTTTCTTTCTTTCATATCCTCTACCACTACATTGAGGACATACTTTACGGATTTTCTTACCTGTTCCTCTACAATCAGGACATACGCTTTGACTTTGCATAATACCCATGAATGTTCTTTGTTGCGTAATAACTGTTCCACTACCGTGACAAGTAGGACAAGTTTCAATATCACTTGGGCTATTTGCTCCAGAACCATTACAACGAGAACAAGTTTCTTCTACATTAATATCAAATGTTTCTGTTTTACCAAAACAAGCATCCATGAAACTGATATCTACTCGCATGAGTTTATCATTACCACGTTGTGGTGAATTAGAACGTCTACTACTAGATGAAGAACTAAATCCACCCATTCCGCCACCAAAGAAGGAAGAAAATATATCGTTTAAGTCATCGAATCCTGCAGATGAGAAACCACTAGCTCCAGCTTGTGAGCCATCCATACCAGCAAAACCAAATTGGTCATATGTAGAACGTTTTTGAGGATCGCTTAATACTTCATATGCTTCGTTTACTTCTTTAAATTTTTCTGCTGCATCACTAGCCTTATTCACATCTGGATGATATTTTTTAGCGAGTGACCTATATGCTTTTTTTATTTCATCTTCGCTTGCGTTTTTCGAAACGCCAAGTACTTCATAATAATCTCTTTTATCTGCCATAGGCTACCTCCTATTTAATCGAACTTGCGAAACTATCTAATGAATCACCACCATGTACTCTTACTCTTGGTAATTCTAATAAATCATCACCTGGTTTAATCCAACCATTTGCTGTAGTAAATGCCATTTTTACGCCTGTATCTCTTAATATCGATTTTGCATTGTCATTTACATCACCAAATGGATAACAATATACAAATCCACCATCAACATAATCAAGTGACATTTGTGTATCTTCTACACCTTCATCATGGTCCATGCATAATAACCTACCACCATGACCCATTCCTGAGCAACCACCTTGATGGGTTAAGAAACCATGAGATTGGAGTTCTAAACCAGCTTCACGCATTTCCCAAAAATCATAAGATAACGTTGGATCTTCCCATCCACAAATTAGGAATAATGTTGCATTAACGTTATATTTTTGAAATACAGGGAATGCATATGTATGTACACTTGGATCGCCATCATCAATCGTTATCGCAAGTGAATGAGCAGGAACTTGTGCTCGACTTGTCATAAAATAATATACTTCTCGCATTGTCAAAGCTGTAAAGTTATTGCTCGTAATATAATTTAATTCATCATCCAGTTCATTTACTTCAACATAATTTCCATCTTTACGTGTTTCACCATTAGCTTCACTATAGAAGAAATGATACATAAGTACTGGAATAGAAGAAGATAATTCTGGTGTCTCACCATTAATTGAATGCGTTTCTTTTACATCACTAGAAGGAATATAATAAATCGCATTTTGGAATAAAACACCATATCGTTCATCATCACTACTAGGCTTTACATAAATCGTATAAGTACTAGATTCTTGAAATTCAATTACTGTATTTCCTTTAACATCTTGTAAGGAATAAGAATCATTTGTACTTAATTCTTCATTAAAAGCAACTAAGTGATTTGTATTTTGAAACCAACGATTTGATTCTGTAACGTCTTTTCCATCAACGTAATAATCTGTATCTTTGACACTAAGTAGATTTCCATTACAGCTAGCAATATCAAGATAACTACCTTTTAGAGCTGTTCCAATAACATGATTAGAAGCATCATATAAATTTGTATCACTAGTTATTTCTATCTTCGTATCAACATACTTTGAATAATCAATATCACTTGTTTCACTAGAACTAGAATCTTCTTTTGTCTCATTTTCTACAATGTGATAACTAGAATCAGAACTAGTTGAAGTATCTTTACTAAATGAACAACCAGATGCCATCATAAGACAAATTCCCAGGATTACTCCCAGGAATTTTCTGACGTTTGTTTTACTTTGTTTCTTTGAAATCAGCGTCGACGACATTGTCATCACCTGTTGAGTTAGAACCTGTTGCTCCAGTTGCTTGAGAACCAGCTTGTTGACTATACATTTGTTGAGCCATTGCATTAGCTGCTTGTTCTAATGCATCAAGTTTAGTCTTTAATGTATCCATATCGTTATCATCGATAGCTTTTTGTAGTTCATCACGTAACTTTTGAACTTCAGCTTTTTGATCAGCAGATACATTAGCGTTATCACTCTTTAATGTTTCATCAATTTGGTTGATATAAGCTAAAGCTTTATTCTTTGTTTCAATATCTTCTTTACGCTTATCATCTTCAGCCTTATGTTCTTCAGCTTCTTTAACCATACGATCAATTTCTTCATCACTTAAACCAGAAGAGTTCTTGATAGTAATGGATTGTTTCTTATTTGTACCCTTATCAATAGCACTTACACTTACAATACCGTTAACATCGATATCAAATGTAACTTCGATTTGTGGTACACCACGTCTTGCTGGAGCAATTCCATCAAGAACGAACGTTCCTAATGTCTTGTTATCATTAGCCATTGGTCTTTCACCTTGTAATACGTGAATATCAACAGCTGGTTGGTTATCTGCAGCAGTAGAGAATACTTGTGACTTACTTGTAGGAATTGTTGTATTACGTGGAATTAATACTGTCATAACGCCACCTAATGTTTCAATACCTAAGCTTAAAGGTGTTACATCTAGTAATAATACGTCTGCACCTGCATCAGCAGCGTCACCATTAATTACAGCACCTTGAATAGCAGCACCAATAGCTACACATTCATCAGGGTTAATACCTTTGTTAGGTTCTTTACCTAATTCTTTCTTAACAGCTTCTTGAACAGCTGGAATACGTGTACTACCACCAACTAATAATACGTGGTCAATGTTACCAGCACTTAGCTTAGCATCAGATAATGCTTGTCTAACTGGTCCCATAGTACGATCAACTAAGGACTTAGTCATCTTATCAAATTCAGCTCTTGTTAACTTAGTTTCTAAGTTTAAAGCACCTGCACCATTTGGATCTGGGCAAATGAATGGAAGAGAAATTTCTGTTTCAAATACACCAGATAAGTCTTTCTTTGCTTTTTCAGCAGCGTCCTTTAATCTTTGAAGAATCATACGGTCATTCTTTAAATCAACACCATGTTCCTTCTTAAAGTTATCATTTAACCAATCAATAATGACATTATCGAAGTCATCACCACCTAAGTGAGTATCACCAGCAGTACTTAATACTTCAAATGTACCATCAGCGATATCTAGAATAGATACATCGAATGTACCACCACCTAAGTCATATACAAGTACTTTTTGTTCTTTGCTTGTATCTTTATCTACACCAAATGCAAGAGCACTAGCTGTAGGTTCGTTGATAATACGTTTAACTTCTAAACCAGCAATCTTACCAGCATCTTTAGTAGCTTGACGTTGTGCATCGTTGAAGTATGCAGGAACTGTAATTACAGCTTCTGTAACTGGTTCTCCTAAATAACTTTCTGCATAACTCTTTAAGTAAGAAAGAATCATTGCGGATACTTCTTGTGGTGTATATTGCTTGCCATCAAGAGTTACCTTTTGATTTGTTCCCATTAAACGTTTAATAGAATAAATCGTATCTTTATTTGTTACCATTTGACGTTTTGCAGCATCACCAACAATACGTTCACCATTTTTATATGCAACAACAGATGGTGTTGTACGATTGCCTTCTGGGTTAGCAATAACTTTAACTTCTTTGCCTTCCATAACGGCAACACAACTATTTGTAGTACCTAAGTCAATTCCAATAATTTTACTCATATTCTTTGTCCTCCTATTTATTCGCTTACTTTAACCATAGCTGCTCTTAGCAGTCTATCTTTTAATAAATATCCTTTTTGTAATACTGCTGTAACGGTATTTGCTTCAACTCCATCAATATGTTCACTCATCATAGCTTGATGGTAGTTAGGATCAAACGGCTTATTTAAACAATCAATTTCAGTAACACCTTCTTTTTCTAGTGCTTTAACTAGTTGTTTATGTACCATTTCAAATGCTTTACGATATTTCTCATCTGTACTATCCGTTGTTTCAATTGCTAATGCTCTTTCACAATTGTCTAGTACTGGTAACACTTCTTTAGCAAAATCTTGAGCACGATACTTATTTCTCATTTCGAAATCGTTATTTAATCTCTTTTTCATATTTTCTGTATCGGCATAAGCTTTTGCATAAGCATTCTTTAATCCGTCAACTTTTTTAGAAAGTTCTTCTTTTTCTGCTTCTAAAGTTTCAATTTGTTTCTTTAGTAAGCTAACTTCATCTTCTTTCGTTTCTTCAACTGATTCTTCTTTTTTGTTTTCTTCAGTTGTTGAAGTCTCTTCTTTTACGTCTTTATTTGTTTCATCGACGGCTTTTTCTTCTTTCACCGCTTCATCTTTTTTCATTTCATCACTCATTTTAGTTATCACCGTCTCTTCTCTTATACATTTTTTCTATCATCTGAGCAGCATATTCAATCATAGAAACAATCTTGTCATAATTCATTCTAGATGGTCCTACAACCATTAACTGTCCACTCTCATTTTCATTTACTTTAAATGAACTCTTTACAACTGCCACATCATTAAACCACGTTAATTCAGCACCTTTATTTGTTCTAATAGCAACTGCATTTTCATTTTCATGAACGCTTCGCCAAACACTAGAATCATTTAACAAATTCATTAATTCTTTTAATTTGTTAATATCTTCAAATTCAGGTTGATATAGCATTTTATCTTTACCACTGAAGTAAACATTTTCACTAGCAAACTTAATAAATGCTTGTACAAATGCTGTAAATAATACTTCATGTTGTTGAATTAAGGTATTAAATGAAGGCTTTAATTCTTCCATTCTTTCTGGTAATTCTGAAATTGGAACACCTCTTAATTTCGAATTGATTAAATCTGTACAACTTTCTATATCTTTAACTGATATATCTGTATCAAATCTAAAGTTTTTCGTTTCTGTATGACCCGTATCTGTCACAAATACACATACCGCATTTCTTTCATCTAATGGAAGTAATTTAATATGTGCTAATCTTTGAGAACTTGAATCAGGTCCAATTGCCCCTGCTGTAAGATTTGTCATTTCTGACATAATGTTACAACTAACTCTTACAGCATCATCAATGTTCAAAGCCGAAGCATCAAATGCATCACGAATCGCAACTTCCATCTTTTTATCAATAGAACTAGAATCAAGCATATTTTCACAATAGAACTTATATCCTTGTGTACTTGGAACTCTACCACTAGAAGTATGTGTCTTTTCTAGATAACCCATTTCTTCTAGGATTTGCATATCATTTCGAATCGTTGCACTTGAATAAGGAAGTTTGTATTTTTGTTGAAGGGTTTTCGATCCAACAGGTTCTGCTGTTCGAATGTACTCATCAACTATTGCTTTAAATATTTCAATTCTTCTTGGCGTTAGCATCTTTTCTCACCCTTCTTAGCAATCCTTTCTTTCAACTGCTAATAGTATAGCATAAACTTTAGCACTGTCAACTGACGTGTGCTAATTTCTTTCATTATTTTTCATCATTTGAGATTTGCTGTTATAGAAAATAAAAACGTATGAATATTACATCATACGCTCGTATTTATACATGTAGTGCTTATGCATCTTCTAAATAGACAATTACTTATTTTTCAATTTGTTTTCTACTATCTCTACGATTTGTTTTGGAACGAATTCTGAAATATCACCACCATTAAGGGCGATTTCTTTTACAACTGATGAACTTAAGAAAGAAAATTTAGGTCTAGCAATAAAGAAGATAGTTTCGATATCTTCATTTAGCATTTGGTTTGCTGTTGCTTGTTGTAATTCATATTCATAATCAGATACTGCTCGTATTCCTCTAACGATCATTTGAGCACCCATTTCAGATGCATAATTAACGGTTAAGCCATTACCTATATAAACATGAATTTTATCTTTACAAGGTAAATCAGAAATACTTTTTTCAATCAATTCTTTTCTTTCTTCTTCAGAAAACACAGACTTCTTACGAGGATTCTTCATGATATAAATATCCAATTCATCTACTTTTTTCGCTGCTCTTTCAATAATATCTAAATGTCCAATTGTAATTGGATCAAATGTTCCTGGATAACACGCTTTCATTGTTGTTTTTCCTTCCTATAATAAACAATACGACTAATTCCATATATCGCTTCTTTATATTTTTTTACATTACAAATACAATCTTCATTTTGATCTTCTTTTAAGCATTCCACTACTACTCTAGCATCATTTTTCAATAAATCATTTTCATCTAAAAAAGTAATGATTTTTTGATTTTGTTGTAAAGCATATGGAGGATCTAAATAAACTAAATCAAACTGTATGTGATTTTCTTTAAAATATTGTAAAGCTTTCGTATCAGGCATACATAATACTTTTATTTTATCTTCAATATGTAGGGATTGAACATTTTCTTTAATGATACCTATCGCTTCACGACTTTTATCCACTAAATAAGCTTTATCCATTCCTCTACTAATCGCTTCTATTCCTATAGCACCACTACCAGAATATAAATCAAGCATAATACCACCATCAAAATATCCACCAAGTGAAGAAAATACCGCTTCTCTAACTTTATCTAATGTAGGTCTAGTTGCATTCCCTTTTAATGTTTTAATCGTTCTACTAGAAAACTCTCCAGCAATAATTCTCATTCTATTTCACCTCTGTTAAAACGCATAATGACAGCTTGGGCAATTCCAATCGCACACATTGTAGCGAGTGTTGAACTACCACCAGAAGAAATCATTAATAACGGAACACCAGTTAAAGGAATAAGTCCTGTAACCCCACCAATATTAAATAAAGAGTGAATAACAATATACATTGCAACACCAATTAAGATAATCTTTCCTTTTTCACTCTTCATCTTAAATGAATATTGAAATAGTCTTACAACAATTACCATATATGGAATAAAGATTAATAAAAATCCAACGATTCCTAATTCTTCTACGACAATAGCTAAAATAAAGTCTGTATTCGCTGCCGGAAATCTCGTATATTTTCTAACTGAATTACCATATCCTAAGCCAAACCAACCACCAGTTGCGAAAGATACTAATCCATTAACTAACTGATATCCTGAATCGTATTGATCAATAAATGGGTTTACAGCCGACAAAATACGATTTTTTTGATATTGCTGTAATGGCAAATGGTTAATAATCGTAGTTCCATATGGAGATAAAATAAAGATAACAAAAACAAATAAAAGGATATATAAAATACTAATTACCTTTTGACACTTTTTTAATTGCGGATGTGTTGGTATGAGTACACATATACCTGTAATTAAAGTAATAACTACACCTGAGCCAAAGTCTTTTTGTAAGATAATAACGATAGCAATATAAATAACAATAATAATGAAAGGTCTTTTCCAAATATCATTAGGATTAGGAAATATCTTTTTTACATCTCCTAAATATCCAGCAACAATTAATACAGACATGATTTTAGCAAATTCGGATGGCTGAATAGACATTTCTACACCAGGCATAGGAATACGAATCCATGCTTTAGAACCACCACCAGCAGTAAAGAATATGCATGAGAATAAGGCTCCCATAACAATTAGCATCCATATTGAAAACCATGAACTACTAAAGAAAGAAAACGTAAATCTTCTTGCTAGATAATGCATTGCAATATATCCACCAATTAAAAACACTAATTGTTTAGCAACAGTCATTGGTAAATATAAAGCATTATTCACGTGATCACTATCAATCGCTATACCCATTGAAGCACTAGAAATCATCAATAAACCAAATATAGCAAGTACAACAATCGAAATATTAATCCATAGGTCTGTACCCTTTGGCATAAAAGAAATATTTTGTTTTTTATTTGAATTTTTATTTGTCATACACTTTGTAATTTTACCACAATGTACTCTTTTTCTTGTGTCTTTTTACCAAATTCGAAAAAAGTTAAAAATGTATACGCTATCATTCAAATAACCCCTTTACAATAAAATGAAAATTACAATAAAATATACAACGAGGTTAGAAATAAATATGAAGATCAATAATGAAACTATTATTAAGGATAACAATCCTTTAATTCGTGAAAAGTCTCTCCCTGTAGAATTACCACTATCTAAGGAAGACGAACAATTATTAAGAGATATGTATCAATATGTAGAGGATTCTATTGACGAAGAAAAGGCCAAAGAATTAGATCTTACCCCTGCTGTTGGTATTAGTGCCATTCAAGTTGGTGTAAAAAAACAATTAACTGCTGTGATTGTACATACACAAGATAAAAGCGGAAATGAAGTTGTATTCCGTTATATGTTAGCTAACCCAAAGATTACCTCAACAAGTGTACAAAAAGCATACTTAAGTGGTGGTGAAGGATGTTTATCTGTTAAAGATGTACATGAAGGATACGTTGTTAGAAGTGCAAGAGTAACAGTTAAAGCATTTGATTTAGTAACAAATTCAAATATTACGATTCGTGCTAGAGGATATTTAGCAATTGTTTTACAACATGAAATTGATCACTTCTCAGGAAAACTATTCTATGATTATATCGATGATAAAAATCCATTCCCAGAAGTAGAAAATGCAATTGAAATTTAATGATTACAACGAATCATCTTGTGTTATAATGCGCTTGAATAAAACAAATTTCATCTAAAATTAATTCTATTCTACTATTGCATCTATTGTAATTCTACGATTAGACTTCGTTTTAGTATGTCAAATAATAAACCACATATTCATCTAACAAAAAGATGAATGAAATAAAGAAAGGAGGAGGCAAATAAACACTATCAATCTATACATAGTGTGTCTTGCCATAATTTATGAAATCAAACGAAACAGCAACAAAAAGTAGTCACTTAATGAGAAGATCAAGGGTGCCTGAGCCAGATTTTAACCAAAATAAAATAAAACATGAAACAGATACTTTAGTTTATGCCATTGGCGGTTTAGGTGAAGTCGGAAAAAATATGTATTGTATTGAACACAACGATGAAATTGTCATCATCGATTGTGGTGTATTATTCCCTGAAGAAGCTTTATTAGGAGTAGATTATGTTATTCCTGATTATACTTACCTCATTAAAAATCAATCAAAGATTAAAGCAATGTTAATTACACATGGTCATGAAGATCATATTGGTGGTATTCCATTCTTTCTTCAATCTATTCATTTAAAGCAAATTTACGCTCCTAGATTTGCAAAAGCATTAATTGAAAAGAAATTAGAAGAACATCGCTTATCTAGAGCTTGTAAAATTATTGAAATTAACGCAGACAGTAAAATTCATACAAAATATTTTGATATTGGATTCTACAATACAATTCACTCTTTCCCAGACTCACTTGGTGTTTTAGTGAATACACCTAATGGAAGAATTGTAGAAACTGGTGACTATAAGTTTGACTTTACTCCTATTGGTGAAAGATCCGATTATCAAAAGATGGCATTCATTGGAGAAATTGGTGTTACCCTTCTTATGGCTGACTCCACAAACTCTGGTGTACCTGGCTTCTCTATTTCTGAAAAGAAAGTTGCCGCAACAATTCTAGAACAAATGCGTAAGACTCCAGGTAGATTACTTGTATCTACATTTGCATCAAATGTATTACGTTTAAACCAAATTCTCGAAGCTGCTGTAGCTTGTAATCGAAAAGTTGCTATATTTGGTAGATCAATGGAAAATGGATGCGAAATTGGAAGAAAGATGGGTGTCATCAAAGTTCCTGATTCTAGCTTTATTAGTGGAAATGAGTTGAATACCCTTCCAGCTAATCAAATCTGTATTGTTTGTACTGGTTCTCAAGGTGAGCCAATGGCAGCTTTAAGTAGAATCGCTAACGGTACACATAAATATTTAAAGATTATTCCTGGTGATACAGTATTATTCTCAAGTAATCCAATTCCTGGTAATGGTACATCTGTTAATGCTGTAGTTAACCAATTAACACGTATGGGAGCGAATGTTGTTGTAAACTCACCTTTCACTTCATTCCATACTACAGGACACGCTCCTCAAGAAGAGCAAAAGTTAATGTTTAACTTAATTGAACCTAAATACTTTATGCCAGTTCATGGTGAACATAAGATGTTAGTACAACATTCTAATACTGCTCAACTTTGTGGTATTCCAGAAGATCATTGTTTAATCTGTTCTAACGGTGACATTGTGGTTATGCGTGATGGCGAATGTTTTATCGCCAATGAAAGAATCCAAACTGATGCGATTTATGTAGATGGTAATGATGCGAGTGGTTTATCTACTTCTGTAATTAAAGATCGTCAAATTCTAGCAAATAATGGTCTAGTAGCAGTAATTGTTACAATTGACTCACGTTACAATAAGATCTTATGTAGACCAAGTATTGTTTCTAGAGGATTTGTATATATCAAAGAATCACAAACATTATTAAAAGAAGCAGAATTAGTTGTTTATGATGCATTAAAGAAAAAGATGCAAGAACGTACAACATTTGGTGATTTAAAGAATTGTATTCGTGGATCATTAGAACCATTCTTATATCAACGTACAAAGCGTAACCCTATTGTTATTCCTGTTATCTTAAATCAAAAAGCTGCTATGGCTGAAATTCAAGCTAAAGCAAAAAGAAACAAAGAAGTAGCATAAATTCATATAACTAAAAACCTCATTCGTGAGGTTTTTTTATATACAAAAAAACCTAGCCTAAGCTAGGTAATTGTTTGAAACTATTTTACTTTAACAATCTTCATCATGTTAGCACTGCCTTCTCCTGTAGGATAACCAGCAGAGATAATGATTAATTGTCCAGGTTTAACACCAAAGTCTTTTGCGAATAATGATGCTAAATCATCATCGTTTGTTAATGTATTTTGTACATCAGATAATACAGGAATTACACCCCAATAAGATTCTAGTTTATGTTGTGTATCCTTTGTAAATGTAACAGCGATGATTGGAACATTAGGTCTAAATTTAGAAATACGACGAGCTGTTGTACCACCTTGAGTAAAGGCAACAATTGCACCGATATTGTCTAATGTTAATGTAGCATCAGAAATAGCTATAGATACAGCATCTTGTACAGTCTTATTACTTGTTGTTCTTAACCAATCAAGTCTTTCTCTGTATGGAAGAATCTTTTCAGCTTCTTCTGCAATTTCACTCATTGTTTCACATGCTTCAACTGGATAATCACCTGCAGCACTTTCTGCAGAAAGCATTACACCATCAGAACCATCTAATACAGCGTTGCATACATCACTTGCTTCAGCTCTAGTACATCTAGGATTGTGTGTCATAGAATCAAGCATATGTGTAGCAGTAATAACTGGTTTACCAATAATATTAGCTTGACGAATGATGTGTTTTTGATAAACAGGAACTAACATTGTAGGAATTTCTACGCCTAAGTCACCACGAGCAACCATTACACCATCAGCAGCTGCTAAAATTTCATCTACATTGTCATAACCTTCTTGGTTTTCAATCTTAGCAATAATATTGATTTGAGGTTTGCCTTCTTCAATACAAATCTTTCTAATTGCTGAAATATCAGAAGCACGACGTGTGAAAGAAGCGAAGATAAAGTCTACATCATTTTGACAACCAAAACGGATATCAGATTCATCTTTAGCAGATAGGAATGGCATAGATAATTTAACACCTGGAACATTGCATCCTTTATGAGATGAAATAGGACCAGCTACTTCTACTCTACACTTTAATTCTGTACCACTATTAGAAAGAACTGTTAATCTCATCTTACCATCATTAATAAGAATTTCATTTCCTTCTTTTAAGTCATCAAATAGTTCAGGAACTTGGATATAGAATCTTTCTTTAGTTCCTTCACATTCTTCTTTTTGGATAGTTACAATATCACCAATTTCATAGTTTTCTGTTTCATTGATGAAATTACCTAAACGAATTTCAGGTCCTTTTGTATCTAAGGCTACACCTAGGTTAATTCCTGTTTGTTCAGAAACTTGGCGAACCATTTTAATTCTTGCTAAATGTTCATCATGAGTTCCATGAGAAAAATTCAAACGTGCAATGTTCATACCTGCATGAGCAAGTTCTGTTAATGTTTGAACATTATCAGATGCAGGACCAATCGTGCAAACAACTTTTGTCTTTTTAAATAAATGTCTCATAAATTCCCCTTTTATACTAAACGATCAAATAACTTGTAAAGCTTACGGCGACTCTTACGAGGATTCTCTAATGCTTCATCAATTGGTAATGAAGTAATTTCATTATCAATGATTCCAACACAATGTCCACCAACACCTTCCATTAACAAGTCAACAGCTTTTTCACCCATTCTACTTGCTAACATACGGTCTGTTGGAGTAGGACTGCCACCTCTTTGTATATGACCTAGTACAGTAGCTCTACCGCTAAATCCAGTATTTAAACTTACTTTCTTAGCTAGAGCGTCAACATCGACAATCTTTTCTGTAACGATAACAATTGCGTGATTCTTTTTTACAGCTTGACCTAAATATCTTAGTTTTTCTAAAACTTCAAGTTCATCATAACCAGTTTCTGGTGAGATGACCATTTCTGCACCACAACTAATTGCTGTATATAATGCTAAATCACCACAATGATTACCCATTACTTCTACGATTGAACAACGATGATGAGAACTACTTGTATCTCTTAATTTATCTACATTCTCTACACATGTATGTAAAGCTGTATCAAAACCAATCGTAAAATCAGTACCAGGAATATCATTGTCTATCGTCCCCGGTAGTCCAATACAATTTATTCCTTTATGAGTTAATTCTAAAGCTCCTCTATATGATCCATCTCCACCTACAACGACTAATGCATCAATTCCCGCATTTTTTAAGTTATTAATACATTTGTCTTGAATTTCGCTTTCACGGAATTCAGGTAAACGTGCAGAACCTAATTTTGTTCCACCACGATCAAGAATATCGGATACAGAATTACGAGTCATTTCTTCAAAATTGCCATCTAATAAGCCTTTGTATCCATCATGAATACCAACAACTTCAATTCCGTTATTTAAGCCAACTCTTGTAACTGAACGAATAGCAGCATTCATTCCTGGAGCATCGCCACCAGATGTTAAAATACCAATCTTACGAATCATAAACTTCCTCCCGTAACAGCACTTATCATAGCACTTTATTTAAAAACCATAAATAAAATATCATCATTTTTTTGATGTAAGCGTTATCTATTTTTAATTTTATAACTACTTTATTTTGATTTAAATATTTATTGATTATTCCTTTACATTTTTAGCAAATTGTACAGATATTTTTGAGCTTATAAAGCATGTTTTGGACAGTTTTTTACGCACTCAAAACAAAGAATGCACTCTGTTCCATTCTTTCTATTTCTAGAAGGATTCATCACATCTACTTCCATTGGACAAACCTTCTTACACTTACCACAAGAGACACATTTTGCCGTGTCTGGTTTAATTCTAAGTAAAGAAAAATAACTCATAGGTTTTAAGAATATTGTAATTGGACAAATATACTTACAAAATGCACGATTATCTTTAAATAGAAATGCAAAAAGTATTCCTACTAAATAATAGATTGCATTTCCAATAATAAAAGCATAAAACATGATTTCTTCTTTATTAGAAATATGTAATGCAAATAATGTACTCACAAAAATAAGCGAACTAATAAAAGTAACATATCGGATCCATCCAATATTTTTTCTAGGATATTGAGGATGCTTATATGGTAAAAAATCTAATACCATTGCTGTCCAACAAGCATAACCACACCAGCCTCTACCAAATATTAAAGGTCCAAATATTTTAGCTACTGCATAATGTATTGTAGCTGCTTCAAATACACCACTAAATAAGTAATACCAGAATCCTTCTATCTGCATATTCTCTTTACAGATGATGCCTAAATAAACTAGCATGTACATTCCTACTAGTAATTGTGTTATGCGTCTAGCATATTTATATTCTTTAATAAAAAGAAATAATCCAAGAGAGATAGAAATACCAATATAACTAAAATTAAATAGATAAAATATATTCTCTTTCGTTAACCATAGAGTTATCGCAACAGATTCAAATATAGTAAGAATTAATAATGGAATAAAATATTTTTTAATATGTTTCATGTAGTAATTATGCAATAAAATACCTTTTATTAACAAGTCATAAATAAAAACCAGTGAATCCTCACTGGCTTAAGATTTCTTTTTATATAGTACGTTACCAATAGCTTGTATTGTTTGTACAAATACAATTAATAAGATAGATGTTACAAACAAGTATGACATGTCATAGGATTGATATCCTTTACGAATAGCGATATCTCCTAGACCGCCACCACCTAATGTACCAGCCATTGCACTTGCACCTACCATGTTAATGATAAGTAGAACGACACCATTTAATAGTCTAGGTACAGATTCTTTAAAATAAACTCTAAAGATAATTTGCATATCTGTAGCACCAAAGGATTTAGCAGCTTCAATTACACCAGAATCTGTTTCTCTTAATGCACTTTCAAATACTCGTGCAATAAATGGAATTGCATAAATTGTTAGAGGAACAATTGCGGCTGTTGTACCAATAGAAGTTCCTGCTATAGAACGAGTAATTGGAATAACGATAACCATTAAAATAATAAATGGGAAAGATCTAAATACATTTACAATCGCATCTAATACACTATAAATTGCTTTGTTAGGTTTTAAGCCATCATCTGCAGTTAATGTTAATACTACAGCTGGAATAAATCCTAAAACTACCGCAATTAGTGTAGAAAAGAATACCATATATAATGTTTGCCAAGTACCTTTTAAAATAATATCGAACATTTTATAGTACCTCCCATGTTACATTCTTTGAAGCTAAGAAAGTAAATACTTTTTCTTTATCTTCTTCTTTTATATTAATGATTAATGAACCAAATATATTCTCTCTAAAGTCTTCTAATTTAGCCCAACAAATAGAGAAATCAATTCCTAGTTCTCTAGCCATTTCAGTAATAACAGGTTCATCTGAAGAATCATCCGTAAAGAATAATTGAACATTGACACCTGTTGTTGGTAACATCTGTCCTTCTTCACCTAGGAACTTCTTAATATCTTCATTTGGTTTAACAAATAGTTCTTCTGGTTTACCTTCTGCTAAAACAACACCATGTTTTAAGAAAGCTACCCTTTCACAAATTTGTTTAACAACTTCCATTTGGTGTGTAACGATAACAATCGTAATGCCTAATTCTTCATTAATTTGCTTTAATAAATCTAGAATACCTCTTGTAATACGAGGATCTAATGCAGAAGTAGCTTCATCACAAAGAAGAATCTTAGGATCATTGACTAACGCTCTAGCTATCGCAACTCTTTGTTTTTGACCACCAGATAAGTTTGCTGGTTTTTCATGAATCTTATCTTTTAAACCAACTAGTTCAATTAAATGTTCTATCTTTTCCTTATTCTCTTTTGTATTTGGATTTTCACCCCAAAAACGTAATGGTAAAGCCACATTATCATATACATCTAATCGTGAAAGTAAGTTAAAGTTTTGGAAAATCATTCCCATATTCTTTCTTAGATTTCTTAATGCTTTTTTATCCTTTACATCAACTACAGTATCATCTACTGTAATTGTTCCTTGATCATATGTTTCTAGGCCATTAATGCAACGTAATAAAGTAGATTTACCCGCACCAGATTGACCAATGATTCCATATATTTCTTTATCGTGAATTTGAAGATTAATATCTTTTAATACTTCTAAATCACCAAAACTTTTTCTTACATTTACAAGATTAATCATATATAACTCCTTGTTTCCACATAAATATTCAGAGGGTAATAGCACCCTCTGAACACGCAATACCTAGTTAAATTAGTCTACAGCGTTACCATTTTCATCGATGAATGAAGTAATAACTGATCCTTTATAAGTATCTTCGATATATTGTTTAACTTCTTCAGATGTGATTGCCTTTACTAATGCTTGAGTCTTTTCACTATCTAAATCTTTCTTATTAACAACGATATAGTTTGTTCTTCTAACACTTGTTTCTGTATCGAAAGATTCTACATAGATTGCTGGATGACTTGATGGAAGTTTAGCTTCTAATGCATAGTTACCGTTAGCTACTACAGCAGATACAGTCTTATCATCGATTTGTAGAGGAACACTAGCTGCTTCTACAGTAACGATTTCATATCCATGAGGATTTAGTTCAGAATTACCATTAAATGTAGTTTCTGTAACATATTCATCTGTTCCTGGATCATTTAATAAACCCGCTTGAACTAATACCCTTAAACCTCTATCTAAGTTATCAGCATCATTAGGAACAACAATCTTAGCTCCATCTTCTAATTCTGAAATATCAGATAATGTAGCAGAATAGATTCCCATTGGTTCAATATGAACACCAACAGCAGCTGCTAAATCAAAGTCTGAATGAGAACTATTTTGATCGTTCATGTAACCTAATGTTTGGAAGTAGTTAGCATCTAATGATCCTTCAACAAGTGCTGTATTAGGAGTAACATAATCTGTAAATTCAGTAACTTCTAATGTCCAACCTTCTTTAGCTAATACATCTTTAACAACGTTATTTAAGATTTCAGCATGTGGAACTGCTGTAGCTCCAACTTTGATTACTTTATCTTCTGTAGAAGTAGAACCACTTGTAGAAGATGCGTCTGATGTACTAGATGAGCTAGTACCACAACCTAATAGACCTAATGCTAATGCTGATAATGCGATTTTTTTGATTTGATTTTTCATTTTAAATTTCCTCCGTTTTTTCTTTTTCTTGAAGTAGGACGGGGTGCTTTTTATTGCTCTAGAAACAAAAAACTACGCCCCTTTTGAATAAGGGCGTAGTATATATACGCTGTACCACCTTAATTTAAAATAATCTCACGATCATTTCCTCTTCAAGTACGCTGAATAAATCAGGTATACTCTATGTCTGTAACGGGACCACCCGTCATAGCCTACATTATCGACTATGCAGCTCCAAGATCATGTTCAATTTAGTTTCACTTGCTCTTTTTCAGCTTAACCAGAGCTCTCTACTAAAGGTTCCCTAAACTTACTCTTCTTTTCATTGCCTTTATGGATACTATATTAATCCCATTTTTGAAAATTGCAATACTTTTTTATGAAATTTTTTAAAATATTTTTTCAAAGAAATGAAAATTATCATTTTATAGCTTATTTAAAGCTCTTCTATCATCATCTACTAATTTAATTGGCTTAGATAATGTTTGTATTCTCTCTAATATACGCATAGCTTCATAACGATCTTCACTACGATTACTAAATACATAATGTTCTAATAATGTTTTATGATCTTCATTAGAAGTAAACCAAGTCATTAAATGATTCTGCATTCTCGCATCTAATATACTGAGTAATACACTTCGATATTTTTCACTTACTGCCTCTGCTCCAATATCATCAAATACAACAAAATTTGCATACATGAGACGTTCAATTTCTTTTTGCGAATCATTATGATAATTACTGATTCTTTCTGATAATCTAGAACATTGTACAAAAGCTACTTTCCGTGAATTTCTAGCCGCTTCATTTAAAGCACAAGCAGAAAGATACGTTTTACCTGTACCCATATTTCCATAGAGATATACACCTTCATTATTTTGATACGCTTTCATAACAGCACTTAATGTATTGATATATCCCTTTGATTCATCTTTTAATTTAATTTGATTAAACGCAACTGTATAAAAATCACTACCTAAATCTGATACTAAATAATTTTTTAGATGTGCTTCACCTTGATCTTTCTTTTTTGCATAATCACACTTTACAAGTACATCTTGTAATATTTGGTTATATTCTAAAGATTCATAAAATCCTTTTTGTTTTTGTTTACAATGAGCTAAACCTAAACAATGATCACAAAGTTTTTTCTTTTCTAAATATGTATTCAATTTATATGGGTGCTTCTCTAATTCCTCTACTGGTATGTTATTTTCTGCAAATAAAGATTGTATCTCTTTATCTTTAGCTAACGAGTTAATTAGAGCTTTTCTTGAAGAATCATCGAATGATCCACCTTTAAAATTAATCTTTTCCATGTTCTCCTCCCATTTGTGATAGCATCTTCTTCACTTCTTCTAAATCTTCACCACTAGCAACTTCTTTATCTTCTTTTTGCTCTATTTGATTCATATATTCAGGCATACTTGTTGTTCTTGGGGCATAAGACTTTGTAAATGTACGTTTCTTCGTTTCTTTTATCGCATCTTCTTTTGTTACGACATTATCCCTAGCCCATTCCCCTGCTACCATATCAACATAAGCTTTAACAAGACGATTTTGACTTTTCTTTAATACATATTCAATAAGCACATTAATTACTTCATTAGAGAAATGCATCTTCATGGATAAATCTTCTAGAATCTTACGATCTGTTAAAGATACTTCAGCACCATTTTGTTTTGCTTGTAAGAAAGATACTGGTGGTAAACTATATGGATCATTTGCTGATACGATATCCGGTTTAGATTTCTGTGCTAAAAATCTTAATGTATCTTGATCAAATGTCATATTTCTTAAATTAATTACTTTTTGTAAAAGTACTCTCATTTTATCAGCAGATAATCCATATACAGTCGCTAATTTTCCAATTAAGCGTAGATTTTCTTCAGTTCTAAGTTCTGCAGGAAAAACTAATGTACTCGTCGTCGCAAAGAAATGTTCATAATCAAAATTTATTTGCACTTCTTTATCTTTAAAATCATATTTCGGTTTTAACTTACTATATTCAATACTTGCATCAAATTGTTGTTGATTCGCAGATAAATTAACAATTCTAGTAATTTTACGATAGCCATTTAAAGATACAGAGTTATTCCCCATTCTTCCCATACTAGACTCTAATTGTTTCTTATCCGTATATTTCAAAAACTCTGTTAACATCTCTTTACTAGTTAAGAACTTATCTTCATCTAATGGAGCATGCAAGATATAAATATAATGATTTTTAGATTCACTTTCTTGAACATAAGAATCTAGTAATCCATATTCTTCTAAATGTATTCTCGCTCTTTCAAGCTCTTCAATTCCTAAATTCAATAAACTAGATAATCTTTGATGAGAATCAGGATTTTTTTGGGTAACAGCCTCTGTATACAAAGTCATATATAAAGCTAATCCATTAACTGTAAGTAGTGGTTGATACAACAAATAAAGTGTTCTAAGCATAGAAGAACTTAAAAAATCATTAGATTGTATACGATATGAATCTTTAATTTTTAATTCCATTACGCTTCTCCTTTACCCATTTTAATACTTCACGATTTAAATCTTTTAAGGAACCTTCATTATAGAAAATAGTATCTGCTTTTTGAATTTGTTGTTCTTTGTTTATTTGCGTCTTTAAACGATTTTCTGCATCTTCTTTTGTAAATTCACGATATTCCATTAAGCGACTAATCGCAACTTCATCACTACATGTTACTACTATTACTTCATCAAAATATTTTTCCCAACCACATTCAAATAATAATGGTACTTCAGCTCCTATGAGTTCTACGTCTTGGTGAGAATCAAAAAAATGTAACATACCTTCTTCAATTGCAGGATGAACAATTTCATTTAGTTTTTTTCTTTTTGCTTCATCTTTAAATACAACATCTGCTATTTTCTTTCTATCTAAATAGCCATATTGATCTAAAACAGAGTCTCCAAAAGCTTCTTTAATTTTAGTTGCACAAGGATGCGCATCACTTAAACATAATTTAGAATATCCATCAGAATCAAATACAGGTATGCCCATTCTTCTAAAAAGAATAGATACTGTAGATTTTCCTGATCCAATTGTTCCTGTAATTGCAAATTTCATATACTCACCTTTTTTGACACTTTGGGCAATAATAACTACTTCTGCCTCTTATCCATTTTACCTTAATCACTTCATAACATACACGACATTTTTCTCGAGCATGAACATTGCATGATAATTGAAATCTTCCTGTAACACCAAGAGAAGATGTATAAGAACGTATTGTTGTTCCACCAGCAAGAATCGCTTCTGATAAGATTCTTCTTGTCTCTAAAACAATATGTTCTGCATCTTTTTTCGATATTTTCTGCGTATTACGCATTGGTCTAATCCCACATGCAAATAAAATTTCATCTGCGTAAATATTTCCAATACCTGCCACAAAACTTTGCTCAAGTAGTAATGATTTAATCGGAATACTTTTATGATGACAAATCTCATATACATATTCTTTATTAAAGATATCTGTAAATGGCTCTGGGCCTAAATCATGTAGCAAATTAAAATCATAATCTATTGGATAAAGTTCCATTCGTCCAAATTTACGCGTGTCATGATATCTTAATTCTTTACCATTAGATAATGTAAATATCACATGGGTATGTTTATCTATTGGCATCGATTGATCTACATAGAAATATTTTCCTTCCATGCGCAAATGACTAACTAAAACAATATTGTCCATATAGAAAATTAAATATTTTCCTCTTCTAGAAAACTTTCTAAAGTGTTCATGCATTAATTGGCTTTTAAATTCATCAATACTACCAATAATCATTTTTTCATAATGAATTTGAATATCGATAATTTCTAAATCTTGTATTTTATCTTCTAATGTACGAACAACGGTTTCTACTTCAGGTAATTCAGGCATTATTTTGCCTCATACCAATTAGAGCCAATAGAACATTCTGCAGTAAGAGGAACTTTTAATTCCATCGCATGTGTCATACCATCATCTATAATTTGTTTCATTTGTTCTATTTCATCTTTTGGTACATCAAAAATTAATTCATCGTGCACTTGTAAAATCATCTTTGATTTAGCATTCGCTTCTTTCATTTTTTGATTAATACGAATCATTGCAAGTTTAATTAAATCTGCAGCTGATCCTTGTATTGGCGCATTCATCGCAGCACGTTTACCAAATTCACGAATCATATGATTCTTATCATTAATTTCTGGGATATCTCTTCTTCTATTGCAAAGTGTTGTAACATACCCTTTCTTACTACAACTTTCTATTAAAGAATCCATATATGTTTTAATCGTAGGATAAGAAGCGTAATAAGAAGAAATAAATTCAGACGCTTCTTTTCTGGTAATACCAAGTTGTTCTGCTAAACCAAAATCACTAATACCATAAACAATACCAAAATTAACGGTTTTCGCTTTTCTACGTTTATCACTATCAACTTCTTCTTGAGGAATATGGAAGACATCCATTGCAGTTTTCGTATGAATATCAATATTAGAATTAAATGCTTCAATTAAAGAATCTTCATTCGCCATATGTGCTAACATTCTTAGTTCTACTTGATGATAGTCACTAGAGATTAATACATTGCCCTCACTAGGTAAAAATGCTTTACGGATAATCTTACCTTGTTCATCGCGAACAGATATATTTTGTAGATTTGGTTCAGAACTACTTAATCGACCAGTTTGAGTAGCACATTGGTTATAAACAGTATGAATTTTTCCATCTTTTTGAATATATTTTTGTAGTCCTTCCGCATATGTACTATAGATTTTTTGAAGCTTACGATAAGATAAAATCTTTTCGATAATTGGATGAATTCCATTTAATTTTTCTAATACATCAGCTGCTGTACTACGTTTTTTTCCACTAGGTAGCCCTAAATCATCATATAGAATAGCTGCTAATTGTTTTGGTGAATTTAAGTTAAACTCTTTACCTGCAATTTCAATAATATCTTTTTGCAAAACATTCATCTGTTCCATCATGTTTTGACTAATTTCACTTAAAACATCTTTATCACAATATATACCTGTATCTTCCATATCACAAAGAATATAGGTTAAAGGTAATTCCATATCGTAATATAAAGATTCCATTTGATATTCTTTTATTTTCCTTATTCCTTCTACATACAATTGATATATTGCAACAGCTCTTTCACATGAATATGTAATTTCGTCCTCTAATTCTGGTAGTTTAGGTTTATTAGTTTTTCCAAATACATCTTCTAATGTTTTCGTAAATGTAATTCCAAAATGTTCAAAGATTTTATCCGTACTTGTTAAAGTAGAATCGACTAAACTAGCGATAATCATCGCATCTTCATCAAAATAAATATCTAGATTTTCACGTTTTAATAAATGTTTATTTCTTTTAACATCATAACCAATTTTCTTATTTTGATTTTTCTTAAAAAATGTCTTAAGATTTTCATCTTTTTTCGCATCTTCTAAAGTGATATAAAAGACAACATCTTTAAAAGCTAAGCTAAATCCATAAATAACCGCATGCATAAATGAACCATTATCTTCTTCTAAGAAAATAGCACAATCTTGATTCATGTATTCTTCTGGCAAACTTGTGATGTGTTTAAATTCAATATCCTTAGCTATTTCTTCTATTTGAATTTCTTCAGACTCATTTTCCACTGTTTGTACTTCTTCTAAAGGTAGTTCTTCTTGAATATCTTCTACTTTTTCTGGAATTACACTAGCACTTCTCAGTTTACCTTCATATTGTTTTATTAAAGACTTCATATCTAGGGATTGGAAGTATTTAATTAATGTTGGATAGTCAGGTTCAAACTTACAATCTTCTAAAGTAAAATCTAATTCAACATCTGTTTTAATTGTCGCTAATGTTTTACTTAATCTTGCAGAATCTTTTCCTGCAAGTATTTTCTTACCTGTAGCTCCTTTAATTTCTTCCGCATGATCTAATACATTTTCTACTGTTTGATATTCAGAAAGTAACTTTAAAGCTGTCTTTTCTCCAATACCAGGTACACCAGGAATATTATCACTATGGTCACCCATTAATCCTTTAAGGTCAATGATTTGTGAAGGTACAATACCCATTGTTTCTTTTAAGAAGCTAGGAGTAACTTCATCTAATTCTGTTAATCCTTTTTTCATTAATAATACTTCTATATGATCATCCACAAGTTGTAATAAATCATGATCACTACTAAATATATAGGTATTACATTCAGTAGAAGATTTAGCCATTGTTCCAATTAAGTCATCTGCTTCTATATCTTGTTTTTCTATCCATTTGATATGAAAACTATCTAAATAATCACGAACAAGACTAAATTGAGCAACTAAATCATCTGGTGCAGGTTTTCTACCACCTTTATAGTCAGGATATAAATCATGTCTAAATGTATGTTTTCCTGCATCAAATGGAACAAGAATGTAATCTGGCTCTACTTTATCAATTGCTTTTTGTAGCATTAACGCAAAACCATATATCGCATTAGTTGGAATACCAGAACGAGATGTCATTGGTTTACCATATGCTGTAGCGTAATATGCTCTAAATAACATGGAATTTCCATCAACTAATAATAATTTTTTCATAACTACCTCATTTTTCAAAAAAAGACGCAAAAGCATCTTTTAATTTCGATCTTCAACCATTAGTTCTAACACTTGAAGATTTTCATACATAATAGAAAGATAATCTTTACCACTATTTATTTCTTCGTCTGTTAATGACGATAAATTACTTAATTCTACTCTTGTTAAACCAAGTTCTTCTTGAAGCTCATCAAATAATGTAATCATATCATCTGTCATGTTTGGTTCATAGACAATATACTTCACATTATCATCTATAATTCTTTGTTTAATCGCCGCAAGTTGTGTTTCATTAGGTAAAACACCATACTTTGATAAAATAACTGGATAAACTTCAAAGCCATAAGTTTTTTGCCAGTTTCCAAAACTAGCTGTCATCGTCACAAAACGAATCATTTTATTGTTATTAAAAATCGATGTCGATAAGGATTGATATTGTGCATCTAGATTAATTAAATCAGTCTCTAATTCAGTTAAATTTGCATCAAATACTTGTGCTTTTTCAGGATAAGTACTATCTAACCATTTACAGATATCTTTTGCCATACTTAACATAACAATAGGATCAGTCCATAGATATAAATCTATTGTATCTGTATCTACATCATCAAAAGACGCATCATTATAATATGGGCCTTCAATATAAGTTACTTGATCATTTGCGACTACTGGTGTATATCTTTGAAATTTATATACCGCATTTAAACTAGATAAATCTAATTTGGATACTTCCGTTTCATTAATATCTGCTGAATAAACTGAGAAATAAGGCTCAAGTTGACCAATATGCATTAATACTGCACTATCTTTTAAAATATCTACGTAGCTTGATTTTAAAGACGCTCTTTGTACGATTGTATTATCTTGTATAGATTCATAAGTAATCGAATCATCTACTAAGCGACTAATCAAATATTCTATAGGATAAATGGTATACGCAATCTTTGTTTTAATTGGTGCGCAACCCGTTAACAAACTACAACATAATAAAGCTGCAGATAAGAATATATATAAAGTTTTTTTCATTCACTTTTGCCTCCAGAAGTTTGTGTCACAATGTCATCTGTTTGAAAAATTACACGTAATGCTAAATATACAGGTATACCTAACATAATCCCTACTGGGCCACCAAGTGTACCACCTGCTAAAATTGCAAATAATGCCCATAATGGAGATATTTTCACATTTCTAGAATGAATCATTGGACTAATCACATATGCATCGACATTGGATAAAATAACAATCATAACGACCAAAATAATCACTTTATTAAATGGTAAGGTTAAAGAAGTTAATATACCGATGATATTAGCTAATGTGCCACCTAAATAAGGCACAATTAAACCAATCGCATACAGTATCGCTACAATCATCCAATCATGATGTCCTATACATAAATACAAAATAGAATACTCAATAAACTTAATTACCATTAAGATAATTAAAGAACTGATATAATCTCCTATTTCGTGACTAATCTTTTGTAGATATAAAGGATAAGAATGTTTGATTCTAAAGGCAAATTGATAAATACCTCCAGCAATCTTTTCCCAATCATAGCACATATACAATGACACAATAAATGTTAAAATCGTACGAGTCACAGCACTAATCGTATCCGAAAATACTTTAGGAATATTTAAGTTCACCGAAATCATATCCTTTGTATTATTTAAGATTTTGATTACTTCTTTAATCGCTTCTTGAGTCCATAATGGTGCTGTACTTTCCGCATTTTCATTATATAAAGCATATAAATTTGTAATCCCACTTGTCATGGATGTGATTAAACTAGACATTCTTGAATAAATCATTGGAATTAATGTAAAGACTAACCACATAAATGCAATAATAATAATTAAATACAAAACAGGAATAATTACTTTTCTTGATATATTTTTCTTTTCTAAGAAAAAGATTAAAGGATGTAAAACATAAGCTATCGCAAATCCATATACAAATGGTTGAAGAATATACCAAGCTTTAGATAGTATTCCCTTCCAAACAACATCTGTTTCTTTTAATAGTAAAACAATTAGAAGAATCGTTAAAATCTTTAGTAATCCTCTAAGTTGTATATCTTCATTCAGTTTTTCAAAAAAATTCGAAATAATTTTCATACCTATATATTTTAGCATTATGAGATAGGATTGTGTTACATGATGATAAACTTATGTTAAAATTCTTATATGAAAAACTTAGATATTACATTTTTGATAGCGATAGCTATCGCCATTATTGGCTTAATTTTATTTTTTAGAGGAACTGGTTATCACTCAAACACAAAAAAGATTTATGCAGTTGTAATCTTAGTTGGACTTGGTGTTATTAGTTACTTCTTCCCTTTACCTTGTTGTATTGCTTTAGGATTAATTGTTGTCTTATATTATGGACAATATCACAAAACAATTTCATCTTTAAAAATGAATGTTGGTGAATGGGAATACTACAAAGACTTTGAAAGTCATTATGATGCGAGTAACGATGATGAATCAGGATGTTATGTAATTACAACTTATGATGAAAAGGATCCAAAAAATTTAGAAAAATATATTACAGCATATGTTGGTTCATCAAAGAAAATTAACAAAGAAGTTCATTCTGTATTAAACAGTAAGATGTTAAGTAGAGTCTATGCAGATATAGAAAATGGTAAAGAAGTCTATATTCATATCATCCCTACTGATGTCGATCAACTCGATTCAAACCAACAAAAATTAATTGATTTATATAAAGGTATTCCTTACTTAAAATCCTTTAATGAAGTAAAAAAGAAATAGACCATCTAGTAATTAGATGGTTTTTCTTTTAGTCTATATGAGAAAGAAATTCTTTACATCGTTTCATTTGTTTTTCGATAATTCTTCTATTTGTATCTACCGTCATTTTAAATCCTGTATTAAAGGTAATTTCTGTACGTATAGAAT